>NZ_JBEXYC010000009.1:0-205318 GCF_040630835.1 Kitasatospora sp. NPDC005751 | reverse complement strand
CAACGAACTCCCCCACCTCGCCGCCCGCCGTCACACCGAGACCGAAACCGGCCTCGTCCTCCCCCTGCGCAGCATCCTCGCCACCGACTACACCGACGCCCGACTCCTCCCCGAAGCCATCGACTTCGTCTACTGGGGCGGCCGCCTCACCCGCGCCCAACAAGCCACCACCACCCACCACCGCCCCCCGCACCACATCACCGGCCTCCACTTCATCCACCCCGACCACCTCGCCGACACCATGGACCCCGACCAGCACCACCGCGTCACCCAAGCCCTCGACGCCCTCACCCGCGGCGCCCACCTCCCCTTCCTCCTCCGCGGCATCCCCGCCGAATAGCAGCCCGCCGAGTCAGGCCCCGGCGACTAGCGACCGGAGCACGGGTCCCGGTAGGCGACTTCGGGCACGTACTTCTCCCACTGCGAGCGGCTGATGGCACCCGTGCTGTAGGAGCACAGTCGGGCGGCGAGGTGGGCGGGGTCGGTGTCGAGCAGCGAGACGCGCTGGTTGGAGGCGACCAGGAGCGTCGGGCCGGCCGCCACCAGCGCGACCGCGCGGATCGATCCGCCGCTCGGGTTGGCGACGGGAGCCGTCAGGACGGGAGCGGTGGGGTCACGGACGTCCCAGAGTTCGAGGGCCGTGCTGTTCCAGACGGTCATGAGCCGGCCGTTCTCGGCGAACTCGATGCCCTCGACGTCCTGCAACGTCTGGACGGAGGTCCGGGGGCGGGGGTGCTGCGGATCGGTGATGTCCCAGAGGGTGACCGTGCTGCCGCTGTTCCCGGCCGCGGCGAGCAACCGGCTGTCCCTGCTCAGGCCGAGCGCGTTGCCGAAGGCCCCGGGCAGGGTGACCCGTGAGGCCGGTTCGCCTCCCCCGGTGAACCGGAACAGTTCCAGGGACGAGCACTTGCAGGTGAGGTCCGGGGTGCTCGTGACGGCCATGACCGCCCCGGCCGCGGTGCCCCGGGACACCGCGGAACCCATGTTCCACCCGTCGCCGGGGTCGCCCGCGGCGTCCGGCGGCTTGATCGTCGAGGAGCCGGCGCGCCTCGGCTTCGCCGGGTCGCCGATGTCCCACCATTCGAACCCGCTCTTGCTCGCCAGGTAGGCCGTGCGTCCGTGGTCCAGGACGCCGGCGTCGTAACTCCCGGAGTCGGGGGCGGGGATCGAACCGACCTCCACCGCGTCGAGCGCGTCTCCGACCCGCCACAGGTGGAGCGTCCCGCCGCCGATCACCGCCATGACGGTGCCCGGGGCGGACCAGGTGACTCCGACCGTCAGGATCGTTCCCGAGGACGTGGCGGGGAACTCGGCGGTGCCCAGGGAGCCGGCCTTGACCGGATGGTGCGGATCGCTCACGTTCCAGAGCTGGACCTCGCCCTCCCACCCGATGGTCAACAGTCCGCGCTCACGGATGAACGCGGTGCCCCGCACCGAGACCGGCAGGGTCGCGACGAGGACGGGGCCCTCGGGTTCGGAGATGTCCCAGATCCCGACGGACTGCGTCTGCAGGGGCGGCATCTGCATCGGGGGCTGCTGGGGCGCGGCCATCAGGTGTCCGTCCGGACTGAACGACCAGGAGGCGGGGCCGCCGGGCTGCCGGGCCTGGTCGACCTGCCGCCCCGGTGAACGCCACCGGCGCACCACACCGTCGGCGCCGGCGGTCAGCAGCCCGCCCGCCCCGCCGGTGGCCATGGCGTAGACGCCGAAGGCGGTCTTGGTGCAACTCGACTTCGTGGAACCCAGGTCCGTGTCCTGCGGGGACAGGGAGGCGAAGCAGAGGTCCCCCTTGGGATCGTTGACGTCCGTCCCGCCGTAGGCGAGGAGGTCGCTGTCCCGGCCGAAGGCCACTCCGCTGACGTTCGCGGAGCCGTCCATACCGACCCTGATCGGATCGGGAGCGCTCGGGTCCTTTACTCGCCAGAGACCGACCTCCCGCTGGCTGCCGGCGGCCAGCAGGGTGCCGTCGGGGCTGAACGCGATCGACTTGTACCCGGTCTCCAGGGCGGAGAGGCCGACCGGGTCCGCCGGGTCCGCGAGGCCCCAGACCTGGGTCTTGCCGCCCTGGACGGTGGAGGCGAGCAGGTTGCCCTGCGGTGCGAAGGCGACGGCCGCGAGGGCGGTCGGCCCCTCCTCGGTGGGATTGCGCAGCCGGGTGAGCCCCTTGGGGGCGGAGCGGTCGGCGATCGACCAGAGCAGGGTGTCGCCGTTCCCGCCGGCCGCCGCCAGCAGAGTGCCGTCCGCGCTGGTGGCCATGGCCGGGACGGTCACCCGCTGGTCCGACGGGTCGAACAGCCTGGGCAGCCGGGCCGCGATCACGGGCTTGCCGAGGTCCGCGAGGCTCCACAGGCACAGGCCCTCGCCGCCGCAGCCGCCCGCCAGGTGGGACCCGTCCGGGGTGAGGGCGATGCCCACCATGCCGGTGTCGACGGTCGACCGGAGGGCCGGGGCGGACGGATCGGCGAGATCCCAGATCCGCACCGCTCCGTCCTCGTTCAGCGCGGCGGCCAGCGTCCCGTGCAGGGCGGTCGCCAGGATGAGGACCGGGCCCCCGGCCTCGCCGACGACACTGTTCAGCAGGGTGCTGCTCAGGTCGAACAGCTGGGCGGAGGCCTCCGGAGTGGGGGAGGCGCGGTAGGCGGCGACCGCGAGCTGGGCGGCCAGCCCGGGATCGGTGCTGCCGAGCGTCTGCGCGCGTGCTGCCAGGCCCTTGGAATGGACGATCGCGGCCTGCCGGGCGGCGGCGTCCGACTGCCGCTCGGCCAGCACTCCCCCGGCCGTGGCGGCCACCAGCAGGACGCACAGCAGCGCGGCCGTCCACCGCCACCGCCGTTTGCGCGACCGCCGGTGGACCCGCCCGCGTTCCAGGTAGTCCCGTTCGGCCTCGTTCAGGTACCCGGGCCGGCCGCGCAGCCACGGCTGGGCGCCCGCCAGTGCCGTCGTGGTCGGCAGCAGGTCGCGGGGCCGCCCGCTGCGCTCCCAGCGGTCCCGGTCGTGCCGCAGGACCTCCCGCCAGGCGAGGAAGGCCCGGTCCTCCTCGACCCAGCCCCGGAGCTTGTCCCAGGCGTTGATCAACGCCTCGTGCGCGAGTTCCACCGTCTCGACGCCCTCGGCGCTGCGGCCGGTGACCAGCAGGCGGTCGGCGGCGAGGGCCTGGGCGATGCGCCACTCGTCCTCGCCGAGGTCGGTGCGCAGCGCGGTCCGCCGGGTGGCCGACAGCGCGCCCATCGGCACCCGGACGAGCTGGGTGAACAGGCGGCGGGCCACCTGCTCGTCCTCCGCAGGCACCTCCCGCCGGAGGACGCCGGCGGCGTAGACGCCCAGGGCGCCCTTCACCCCGCCGAGCCCCTCGTACGCCTCGTGGGTCAGCAGGCCGGCGCTCTGGTCGCGCCAGAGCAGGTCCAGGGTGAAGCCCAGCAGCGGGAGGGCGCCCGGCTCGGCTCCGGTGTCGTCGAGCAGACGCTCGGCCAGGTTCGGCGCGTAGCGGACCCCCGCGACAGCCTCGACCGGGGCGGTGACGACCTCGGACAGCTGCTCGCGGCTCATCGGCCCCAGTGCGTAGACCTGCCGGCTGATCACCGGGCCGAGCCGCGGATGGGCGAGGGCCGCCTCCAGGAAGTCGGCCCGCAGGGTCGTCAGGATCCGGACGGTGCCCGGCAGGGTGTCGGTGAACAGCGCTGCGGCCAGTTCGTCGACGGCGGCCCGGTCGAACGCCAGCAGTTCCTCGAACTGGTCGAGCACCAGCAGCAGTTGGCGGGCGCCGTGCCGTTCCAGGAGCCGGGGCGCGAGATCGGCGATGCCCTGGGGCCGGGCCAGCACGGCGGCCAGGTCGGGGATCCGCAGCAGACGCTCCGTCTCCGACAGCTCCGGCTCCAGCAGCGGCAGCAGCGCGGCGGCGAGCGCCGTCAGCGGGGTGCTGCCGGAGTCCGGCCGCAGGATCACCGCCAGCGCGCCGGAGGCACGACGACGGGGCACCACCCCGGCCATGGCCAGCGACGACTTCCCGGAGCCGGACGGGCCGACCACGGTGACCCAGCGCTCGCGGGCCGACAGGAGGGCCACCTCCTCGCTCTCGGCCCGCCGGCCGTGGAACACGTGCGCGTCCGACTCCCTGAACGAGGTCAGGCTGCGGAACGGTGACGGCGCCAGCGCGACGGCCCGCAGTTCCGGCCAGGCCGCGATCAGGCCGTCGGTGGGGATCAGGTAGCTCGCCGCGGGGTCCCCCGCCTCGGCCACCACCACCATGCCGACCACTCCGCCGAGCCGGTCGTCCCACACCGGGCTCCCGCTGAACCCTCCGGAGACCCGGTAGCCGCCCGCGGCGAGGTCGACCTGCATCAACCCGCCGCCCTGCCGGTCCCGCAGCACGCCCGAGTGCCAGACCCCGTCCGACCGCCCGACCGGGAACCCGAACACCCGCACCGGGTTGCCCCAGACGTCCTCGGACCTGGTCTCCACCGGCCGGACCGGACGGGCGCCGGCCAACGGGGCGGCCAGGCGCAGCAGCGCGACGTCCCCGCTACCGTCCGAGGCGCGCGGCACCCAGTGCACGACGACCGCCATCGCTCCCGCCACGGCGGGCCCGTCGGGGCCCTCCGGGCCGGGGGAACCGTCCGGGCCGGGCGACCCGGGGGAGCCGTCCACCCTGTGCGACCCGTCCGGCGCGGGCCTCGCCGGTGACCTGGGCAGCAGCGGCAGGTCCAGGAAGACCCAGGACCCGACACCCGCCTCCACGCCCTGACCGGCGAGCGCCGCCGAGACCACGTGCGCGCAGGTGAGCGCCAGCTCGGGGGTGACCAGGAAGCCCGCACCGACCGGTCGGGCCAGCGCGTCGTGCACCCGCAGCACCGCCGCGTCCAGCGCCTTCGCCCCGCTCCCCGTTCCCGTTCCCGGCACCGGTCCCGTTCCTCCGACGGGGCCGGTGCCCGGTCCGGGGCCCGGCCCGCTCACGGCGCGGGCTCCGCCGCCGGCTCGACACCCCCGCCCGGTTCGTCGACCGGGGACCGGTGCCAGGTCAGCGAGACCTTGAAATTGGCCTGGGCCGAGGTACTCGAGATGATCACATCCGCCTCGGCGGACAACGACAGTCCGAACTCGATGCCGATCTCGTCCGGCGCGTGGACCATGCCCCGGAACCCGTCGACGAAGTCCTGCGCCACCGGCCGCACCCCGGCCAGCAGCTCACCCAGGGACCGGGTGGCACGGGCCACCACCTGCCCCGGCCGGGCGACCTGCACCAGGCCCTCCGCGGCCTGCTCGATCTCGACCTTCACGATGTCCGACCGGCCGTCCGTCGCACCGACCGGCAGCTCGACGAGATATGCCATGTCTCCCCCTCGGGACCTCGGCGGCCCCCATGCGTGGCTGTCCCCCACCCGGTCTACCCCGCCCCGCTCCCGCTGACCCGGCATCCACCGAATCCGCCCGAAACGCACCGGTCCGGGGGTCCGGGCACGGGCACCCGGCACGGCACGGCACGGGTGGGCGGTTCACCCGGCGCCGCACCCCTGCCGCGGGCTCCTCGTCCCGGCCACCGCGGGCTCCTCGCGCACACACCGGCGGGCGGGGGGATGATGTGCTTCAGGAAGCGCGAGGAGGTTCCGGCCCATGGACATCTCGCTGACCACCGACCGGCTGATCATCCGGGACTGGTCGCCGGACGACGCCGAGGCCGCTCTGGCGATCTACGGCTCGCCGGACGTCGCCCACTGGCTGACCCCGGCGATGGACCGCGTCGCCGATGTGGCGGCGATGCGGTCGGTGCTGCAGGCCTGGCAGGAGGCGCAGCCGAACCTGCCGCCCCCTCGGGGCCGGTGGGCCGTGCAGCGCAAGGAGGACGGGGCCGTCGTCGGCGGTCTCGGCATCCGGCTGCTGCCGCCGTTCGAGGACGACCTGGAGATGAACTGGCAGCTCGCCCCCGACGCCTGGGGCAAGGGCTACGCCACCGAGGCCGGCCGCGCCCTGATCGCCTGGGCGTTCACGCAGGAGGCCGAGGAACTGTTCGCCGTCGCCCGGCCGAACAACACCCGCGCCATCGCGATGGCGAAGCGGCTCGGCATGGAGTGGGTCGGCGAGACCGGTAAGTACTACGGGCTGAACCTCCAAGTCTACCGCGTCCGCCCGAGCGACTTCCGCGACTGACGGGGCGCACCCGACATCCGGAGGATCGCCCGCCTGCCCGTCTGCCTACCCGTCCGCCCCCTCGGCCGCCTACCCGCCCGTCGTAGCCGGGCCGGTCGTCGTCGTGCCGGGCGTCGTCGGGCCGGTCGTCGTCGGGCCCGCCGTGGCCGGGCCGGTCGTCGTCGGGATCGGCGGCGCGGCCGGGGCCGGGCCGAGGGTCGTGGTGCCCGGGGCGGCGCGGTGGCCGAGGCCGGTCCGGTAGACGTCCAGGGCGCGCTCCACCCGGCCGGTGCGGCGCAGCAGGTCGCCCAGGAGGCGGCACAGGTCGGCGAGGTCGCCCGCCGCGCCCGCTCGTTCGAGCAGGGCGAGGGCATCGACGTAGTGCCGCTCGGCGGTGCCCGGGTCGTCCCGGTCCTCGGCGATGAGTCCGAGCAGCCGGTGCGCCCCGGCGGCGTGGACGGTGCCGCGGTCCGGGCCGATCCGGTCGAGGAGGCTGCGCAGCAGGTCGTCGGCCTGCTCGTGCCGGCCGCGGCGGCGCAGGACGTCGGCGAGTTCGACGTCCACCTGGTGCGTGAACAGCTCCGCCTGCCGGGAGGCCAGCATGGCGCGGGCGGTGCGCAGTTCGTCCTCCGCGCGGGCCAGGTCGCCGGCCTGGGCGTGCACGTAGCCGCGCATCCAGTGGCACTTGGCCAGGTCGGAGGTGAGGCGCAGGCGCTGGTAGAGCGCCTGCGCCTTGGCGAGGGAGGCGTCGGCCTCGGCCGCCCGGCCGTCGGCGATCAGAGTGCGGGCCACGCTGCGGTGCAGCCCGGCGACCAGTGCGGGGTCGGTGGCGTCGGGGGCCAGCGCGAGGGCGAGTTCGGCGGCCTGGGCGGCGCGGGCGTGGGCGCCCATGTCCATGTAGGGGCCGATGGCGGCCGAGTACAGCAGGAGCAGCGCGTCGGGGTCGTGCAGGCCGCCGGCGTTGAGCCGGTCGATGGCGGTCTCCAGCAGGTAGCAGGCGTACCGCAGTTCGCCGGCCAGCAGGTGGGCGACGGCCCGGCCGCGGATCGCGGCGGCACGGCGGGGCAGCGGCTCGTCGGCCAGGAGGCGCTCGGCCTGCTCGAAATGTTCCCGGGCGTCGTCGAGGCGGCCGGCCTCCAGTGCGCAGTCGCCGAGGCCGAGCAGGGCGGCGGGGCGGACGGACTCGACGCCGTAGTGGTCGGCGCGGTCCCGGACGGCGGTGAAGCGGCGGGCCGCCTCGGCGGTGTCGCCGTCGGCCAGGGCGCTCTGGGCGTCCGCCAGGGCGATGCCCAGCTCGGTGGCCAGGTGGGCCGGCCGGCCGGTGGCGAGTTCGTCGAAGGTGACGCCGAGGCGCTCGGCCAGATGGCGCAGCGCCGCCTCCGAGGGGTGTACCCGGCCGGCCTCGACGGTGGAGACGTAGGCGGCGGTGTAGGCGGGCTCGGCGAGCATGCGCTGCGTCAAGTGCCGTTCCCTACGCAGTTGTCGGACGCGGCGGCCGATGTCGGCCGGGTCCTGTTCCGAGGTCATGTGCGCCCCTTCCGTCGGGTGTCGGCCCGTTCTCGCCTCGCCCTATTGTCGTGGACGTGACAGTCGCTTAGATTAACTCCCTGTTTCAGTCCGATTATCTCGACACTTAAGCACCCCCGCCGGCGTTCCGCCGCACCGTGCCCCAGCACCGCCCCCGCCCCGCCCACCCCCGCCCCTCCCGGAGGTCCCCGTGCGTCACCGCAGGCTCGCCACCACCGCCCTGGCCGGCGTCACGGCCCTGGCAGCCCTCTGCTCCTGGGCCGTCCCGGCCACCGCCGCCCCGGCCACCCCGCCGGCGGCCGGCGCGCCCGTGACCGGCGCGCGAACGGGCGCCCACCAGGTCGAGGCGTTCGCCGAGGACGGCAGCATCAGCCGCGCCCGGGTGCCCGCCGCCTCGCCGTTCGTCGCCCCGCAGTCGCTGGCCGGGCCCCCGGCGGGCGACGGCACCGTCACCCCGCTGGTCAGCAACGGCAGCACCGACAGCAAGCTCGACGTGGTGGTGATCGGTGACGGCTACACGGCCGCCGAACAGCAGAAGTTCCTCGCCGACGCCGCCACCAAGTGGCAGGAGATCACCGGCGTCGAGCCCTACACGACCTACCGCTCACTCTTCAACGTCTGGGCCGTGCAGGCCGTCTCCACCGAGTCCGGCATCACGGGCGACCCGGACCGGGCCACCGTGCGGCAGACCGCCCTCGGCTCCTACTTCTGGTGCGAGGACGTCGAACGCCTGCTCTGCGTCGACACGGCCGCAGTCGACCGCTACGCCGCCAAGGCGCCGAAGGCGGACCTCGTCCTCGTGGTCGCCAACAGCGCCAAGTACGGCGGCGCCGGCTACAACGACGTGGTCTCCCCGCTCGGGTACTCCGGCATCGCCACGGTCTCGGGCGGCAACGACCGCTCCGGGCAGGTGGCCGTGCACGAGACCGGCCACTCCCTGGGCCTCCTCGCCGACGAGTACTCCTACGAGGGCCAGGGCAGCTACGAGGGCGACGAACCCACCGAGGCCAACATCACCACGCTGACCGCCGACCAGCTGCGCCGCACCCGCGCCAAGTGGTACCGCTGGCTCGGCCGGACCTCCCCCGACGGCGGCACCGTCGGCGCGTACGAGGGCGGCGGCTACTACCCGACCGGCCTCTACCGGCCCACCGACAACTCGATCATGCGATCGCTCGGCCGCGAGTTCAACCTCCCCGGCCGCGAGGCCATGATCGCCGGGTTCTACCGCTACGCGACCACCCTCAGCAGCCCCACCCCCACCACCACCCCGCTCACCCCCGCCGACCGGCTCGCCGTCGAGCTGCCCGCCCCCGGCACCCGGCTGCGCTGGTACCTCGACGGCTTCGAGCTGATCACCTGGCGCGACCGCACCGCGGTCACCCTCTCCGACCTGCCCCTCTTCGGCCCGAAGGGCCTGCGCCACCGGCTCTCCGCCGTCGCCACCGACCCGACGACGGCCGTGATCGACCCCAAGCTCCGGGCCACCCTGACCGACACCCTCTCCTGGGGCGTCCACCGCTGACGCGCCGTACGCCGTGGAGTGGGACGTCGGCCGGGCCGACTTCCCACTCCACGGCCCTGGGGGCTGCCGCCGCTACGCGGGCCGACGGCCTGCGGCGGCCGGGTGTCGGTGGCATCGGGTTCGATGAGCGCATGACCGTTCATGACGTGGCGCGCCGCCTCCCCGCCGGCGCCGACCTGCGGGACCTGTGCCGTTCGCTGGCGATGCTGGACGCGATCCTCAGCCCGGACCGGGAGGGCCGGTACCACTCCTTGGACGCAGGCTGGGCGGACGGCGAGGAGATGGCCTCGATGCGCGACGGGTCCGGGGACGAGTACTCCATCGTGTTCTCGGCGGCCGGCGTCTACGTGCGCGGCTTCGCCCACGAATCGCCGATGAGCCCGTACGGCAACGACGGCGAGCCCTGGCCGGGAGTGGTCGACGGCGTCCCCGAGCCCTTCGGGCGCTTCGTCGAGGAGCCCGCGTTCACCGACGAGGACGGCGTGCCCGTGGTGACCGCCTGCCTGTGGCGGGGACCGGCGGACGACCGGTGGCACCACGGGTCGATCGACTTCCCCGGGGACACCGCCGATCCCGACGGGTCGGCGGGCCTGTTCGCCCTCCTGCTCGACCGTTCGCCGGAGGCCTACCAGCGGTTCGCCGAGGACTACTACGAGACCGCCGTGGACCTGGCGGCGGTGAGCCGGGTGTTCGCGCTGCGACCGCTGGGCCAGGACCTCGTGTCCCTTCTCAACCCCGAGGTCGAGCTGGGCGAGCTGGCCCAGGACATCGCCGGGATCGGGTATCCCCAGCCGGACAGCCAGCCCGTCTGAACCCGGTCCACGACCCGCGGGTCCCGGACGAGGGCCTTGCGGAACGGGACCTCCCCGTCACCGTCGGAGGGGGACGTCGGACCGGCCGACTCCCCACTCCGGGGCGGCAGCACGCCGTCGGGCCACCGGCACCGCCGGGACGCACGGGCCCGGGCCGCTGTGTCAGAGTGGCCCGGGCCCCGGGGCGGGGCGGGGGCGTAGGACGGTGGGGTCGGTGGGCGACGGACAGGAGCGGTGGCGCGCCGCGCAGGCGGTACAACTGCTGGGCTGGGTCGCCTCGTTGCTGCCACCGGAGGCGCACCGCCGGGCGATCGCCGAACTGGGCGGCGCCGAGCACGTGGCCGCCGAGGCCGCGCGGGTGCGGGGGCCGGGCCACCGTCCGGCCCGTACCGACAGCGGCCCGGTGGCCGCCGGGACGGGCGGTCCGACGGCCGGGCTGCGCGCGGCCCGGTCGGTGCTGGAGTGCGACGCGGTGCTGGCCGCCGCCCCCGTGGACTGGCCGGCGCTCGCCGCCGCCCATCGCCGGGAGCCGTTCGAACGGCGCCAGCGGCGCGCCCTGATCGCGCGCCGGGACTGCCCCGACGCGTTCACCGCCGAGCTGCTCACGCCCTGGGAGCCGGCGGTGGCGAACCGTCTGGTGGCCCGGCAGCAGGAACTGCCGCCCTGGGCCTGGCGACCGGGGCTCGCCCGGATCGGCGAGCTCCGGCCGTCACTGCTGCGCCACGTGCTGACCGGGGAGAACGCGGCCGACCTGCTGCACGCCACCCCGAGGGTCGACCTGCTGGTCGCGGCCGTCGACGGCTACGACCACAACCACCGGCAGGTCCACGGCTTCTGGGAGGCCGTCGGCGTGGCGCTGCGGGCCGGGACCGGCGCCGATCCTCGGGCCTGGCGCACCGCAGCGGAGCGGTTCCCCGGCCACCGCGGCAGCCTGCGCGGCCTGCTCCGGGGCCTCGGCCGCCCGGCAGCCGGTGCCGCCGGGCGGCCCGACCTGCGGGTTCTCGTGCAGGCGCCACCGGAGGTGCTGGCCGCGCTGGTCGGGCGGCTCGGCGACGACGAACTGGCCGCGATGGCCGAGCACCCGTTGCGCCGGCTCCGGACCAGGGAGTACTTCACCCGGACCGTCCTCGACCGGCTCCACCGGGCGGGAGTGCCGCCCCGGGCGCTCTTCGCCCGCTGGGCCCTGGGCGTGTACGGCAACGGGGACGCGACCGCGATCCGAGCCTGGCTCCACGGCCTGGACGACCGGCTGGACCAGTTCATCGACCATCTCGCCCACACGGACGCCGAGTTGCGCCGCCTCCTGGCCGAGCGCCGGCCGCCGGAGCCACCCGCCGCGGACCTCCCGGCCCGGCTCCGGCGGTGCGCCGGGCCGGTCGAGGCACAGGCGGTGCTGGACGGCAGCCGCCACGCCTGCGGCGGCCCGCCGTGGGCGGAACTGGTGCGGGCCCACGCGCGGACCCCGCTGCCCGAGCCGGTGCTGTGCGTGCTCGCCGACCGCGCCGGGTTCCCCGACGAACTGGCCCGTGCCCTGCCCCGCGAGCGGCTGACCCGACTGGCCCCGCACGGGCCCGCGACCGCCCGGGCCGCACTCGCCGACCTGCGGACGACCTCCACCGCGTCGGACCTGATCGAACGCGTCCGCCGGGCGGCGGTGCTCGACGACCGCGAACTGCTCGCCGCGATCCGGCCCGCCCGGGAAGCCCTGCGCCACGGCCACCACCTCCCCCCGCAGGCCCCCGGACGCGACGCCTGGGCCGCTCGCTGCGCCGAACTGGTCGGGCGGGCCGCCGAAGCGGCGGGCCCCGGTTTCTGGCGGACGGCGGCCGAGCTTCTGCCCGGCCACGACGGCTCGCTCCCCGAGTTCCTCGCCGCTGTGGGATCGCCGGCGCGCGCCTGACGCGCGCCACCGGAGAGTCAACTGCTCGACGGTTCAACGTTTGAGACCGCAGTCCTTGCCCGCGGGCGGTACCTCCCGGGGGCCACCCCGCCTGTGGCAGAGTGGAAGGGTCGGGAGACCGACCTGGTCGTGGGTGGCCTCCTGGCGGAGCCGGTGACGAGGTCTCCCATGGCTGAGCTGAGCCAGATCCTCTCCATCGCGCCGGCGGCCCTGGCGGCCGCGGGTCTGATGGGTGGGGAGGGTGCGGGCCCGACCGGCGGAGCACTCGGCGCGCTCAGCGTGCCGGAGCGGGAGCCGTGGGCGTGGCGGCTGCCCCACGAGGCCCGCGCCCGGATCGCTGGCGACACCGGGCTCCAGGACGAGCTGACCCGTGCCTGGGGCGAGGCCGTCACGGGAGCCGCCTCCGTCCGGCTGGCCCTGCACGACGTACCGCCCACCCACCGGCGCGCGCTCGTCGAGCGGTTATCCACCCTGCGGCCCGCCGTCCGCGCGGTGTTCGTCGCGGACGTGAGCCTGGCACCGGATCCGCCCTGGCACCGGCCCCTACGGGTCGGCGCCGTAGGGGCCGACCCGGCCGGGGAACTCTTCGACGGCCTGCGCTCCGATCCGAGAATCGCGGACACCTACACCCCCGGTGAGCCGGACGACCTCCTGGTGGTCTCCGATGCGACCGGGCTCGCCCTGCTGGAGCAGCACCGCGACGGCGTTCGCGCCACCTGCGTGCTGTGGTGCGCCCCGCAGCCGCCCGGGCGGGCCGAACTGGCCCGGCTCGACAGCGCGGCGCGCGGTCTCGGGGCCTCCGGCTGGATCGTCGCCGACCTCTCCGGGACCGGTGCCGCCGACTGGCTCCGCCTGCTGGTCCGCGGGCTGCTCGACGACCGCCCACTGGACGAGGCGGCGGCCCGGGCGGGCTCCTGGCTGACGGTGGCCCACCCCGATCTGGTCGAGCGCCGCGCGCTGTCCGACGCACTGCCGTACCCGGCCGGGCCCGGGGGAGCCAGCGAGGCGGTTCACCAGGCAGACAACGTCTCACCGCCCTCGCTGCCCGCACCGGCGGAGCGGGTGACGATCCGCCCTGGCACGCGGGCCGGCGCCCTCCGACACCTCGGTAGCCGCTTCAAGCGCGCCGTCACCCCCGCCCTGCGGGTGCCCCGCCGGGCCGGGCCGGCGCCCGGCCGGCCCGATGCCCGCTTCCTCCAGGCGCTCGTCGCCGTCCGAGCGACGGGCGAACCGCGCCGGCAGGCGTTCCTGCCCGGCGCCGTGCACGACATCCACCTCCGCGTCGGGCCCGGCAGCCCCGAATGGCACGCGGCCACCGAGGAGTTCCCCGAGGAGGGGCTCTCGTTCCGAGGAACCGGGGCGCGCCTCGTCGTCGAGTTCTACGAGGAGCGGAGCACTGCGAGCCGCCACACCTCCAAGGCGATCGTCCTGCCGGACCGGGGCGCGTCCAGCGAGGCCGTGTTCCCGGTCGCGGTGGGGCCGGACGAGCGGGAGATCCGCTGCGGCGCCCGCGTCTACCACCGGGACCGGCTGTTGCAGCGGCTGGAGCTGACCGGCCCGGTCGGAGCGGCCGACCGACCCGTCGCCGGTCGGGAGATCACCGTGCACGGCGAGGTGTTCAGCTCCCTCAGCGACAACTCCGACAGCACCGACAGCACCGACGCCACCGACAGCACCAGCACCGCCGGTACCGCGGGCACCGGTGACCGCCGGGCGGCGGTCATCCGCATCGACAGCGACGACCGGGCCGACATCCGCCTGAACGGGACGAGCACCCCCGTGCGGCTCGCCGACCTCGACCGGTTCAGGGCCCTGATCCAGCAGCTCCTCACCGACGACCTCGACCGGCAGCTCGGCGCGCCGGAGACGGAACTCCCGCCGCCGGACGCCCTGCTGCGCGGCCTCGCCCAGCAGGGCAGCACCCTGTTCGACCAGTTGGCGACGCTCGGCCTGGGGAGCCTGAAGGACGTCACCTTCCTCCAGGTGGTCTCCGCCGAGGCGGCCGAACTGTGGCCGGTGGAGTTCGTCTACGACTACGGGTACCCGCGGGACGGCGCCACGCTCTGCGCCCACTGGCGCGAGGCCCTGGCGACCGGCACCTGCTCCTGTCGCCGCGGCGCCGGCAGCAGCGACGGCACCGGCCGCCGGACGATCTGCCCACTCGGGTTCTGGGGCCTGCGCATGGAGATCGAGCGGCGGGTGGAGCGGGACCGGCTCACCGGCACGGTCGTCGAGCCGGACGCCACGGAGCGCGGCCGGGCGCTGCGGCCGGTCGACAGCGTGCTCTTCGCGGCGAGCGACAAGGTCCGGGCGCAGGACCGCACGGCCACGGCGGCGCTGCTCCGCACCTCGTTCGGCGCCGACGGGCTGCACACGGCGGCGAGTTGGCGAGCCTGGCGGCAGGTGGTCAGGGCCCAGGGCCCGCCCCTGCTGGTGGCCCTGCCGCACAACGCGAGCGACGAGGGCAGCACCGCCGTGCTGGAGATCGGCAAGACGAACCGGCCGAGCAGGCTCGCCGCCGTGCTGATCGACCGCCGGTACATCCTGTCCGACCGGCACGACGGCGGCACCGGCCCGGTCGTGATGCTGCTCGGCTGCACCATGGCGCAGGCCGAGGTGCGCTGGCAGAACGTCGCGGCGAAGTTCCTCCAGGAGAGCGCCCCCGTGGTGGTCGCGACCCTCGTACCGACCCTGGGCCGGCAGGCCGCCGTGATGGCGGGCATCGGGGCCGCGACGCTCGCCGACCGGGCCAGCGACGGGAAGAGCATCGGCGAGCTGGTGCGTGACATCCGCCGGCTGCTGCTCGCCCGGGGGTTCACCCTCGCCATGTCGATCGTGGCCTTCGGCGACGCCCGCTGGCTCGTCGAGAGCCCGGCCGGCAGCACGGCCATCAGCACGACCGCGAACGCGAACGCGGCCGGAACCCCTGTGGGAGGCACGCCGTGATCACCGTGCAACTGCTGCCCGCCGCACACGGCGACGCGCTGTGGATCGAGTGGCCCGGGCCGGGCGGCGAGGTCCACCGGATGCTCGTCGACGGCGGACCGAACACCACCTACCGGGCCGTCTTCGACCGCGTCTCGGCGCTGCCGAAGCCGGACCGGCACCTGGACGTGCTGGTGGTGACGCACGTGGACGCCGACCACATCGAAGGCGTCGTACGCCTCCTCCAGGACCGGACCGCGCTCGGCCTGTCGATCGGCGACGTCTGGTTCAACGGCTGGCCGCAGCTCACCCAGGACGCCGACCTGCTCGGCGCGGACCAGGGCGAGATGCTCCAGGCCCTGATCGGCAGCCAGCACCTCGCCTGGAACGCGGCGTTCCGCACGGCCCGGGTGGAGGCGCCCGCCGTCCGGGTCCCGGCCCGCGGGCCGCTGCCCTCGGCCGTGCTGCCGGGCGGCGCCCGCGTCACCGTGGTGTCCCCCGGCGGGGCGGAGCTGCTCGCGCTGCGCAAGGAATGGACCACGGTCCTCAAGGGCCTCGGGGTGACCCCCGGACGCCCCGGGGAGGCGCTGGAACGGCTGGCCCGCCGCAAGGACCTGCGCGGCCTGGCCGACGACCTCCTCGGCGGCGAGCGGGTGGACGGCTCGGTCCCCAACGGATCGAGCATCGCGTTCCTGCTGGAGGTCGGCGACCACCGCGTCCTGCTCACCGGCGACGGCCACGGCGACGTCCTGGCGCGCGGTCTGACCCGGCTCCTGGCGGAGCGCGGTCCGGAGCGAGGTCCGGAGCGAGGCGCGGACCGGCTGGCGGTGGACGCCCTCAAGGTGCCGCACCACGGCAGCGCCGCCAACACCACGGACGAGCTGCTGGCGCTGCTCGCCACCCGCCGCTTCCTGATCTCGACCAACGGCGACAAGTTCAAGCACCCGGACCGGGCCGCCGTGCTGCGCCTGATCGGCACCCCGGAGCGGACCCCCGGGCCGCCGGAGCTGGTGTTCAACTACCGCAGCCCCACGACGGATCCGTGGGCCGACCCCGACCGGCAGCGGACGCTCGGCTACACCGCCGTCTACCCGCCGGACGCGCCGGGCCCGCCGACCCCGGCAGGCCCGGGAGGCCCGACAGGCCCGGGAGGCCCGACAGGCCCGGCGACCCCGGCAGCTCCGGCGGCGGGCACGACCGTGGAGGTCTGACATGGCGAAGATCGGTGTGGCCCTCTCCGGTGGCGGCTACCGCGCCACCATGTGGGGCATCGGAGCCCTCATCTACCTGGCCGACGTCGGCCGGCACCGCGAGGTGGTGGCGATCTCCTCGGTGTCCGGCGGCTCGGTCGCCAACGGCGTGGTCGCCCACGAGACCGACTACCGCGACGGCCCCGGCACGGAGTTCGCCGACCGCGTCCGCCCGTTGATCCGCCACTGCGCCCACACCGGGCTGTTCTTCTGGGGCCCGTCGACCAACGCGTACGTGCGCTCGCTGTTCGTGCTCGGCGGCGCGGCCGCCGCGGTCACGCTCACCGGGGTGGTCGTCGCGGCGGTCGACGGCGTCCGGCTCCTCTCCGGCCTCCTGCTGGTGGCCGGTCTGCTGCTGTCCGCCGGTGCGCTGCTGTTCTTCGAACGGCGCAGCGCCGTCGTGGACACGGCCCTGGCGCGCGAGCTGTTCAACCGGGACGGCGTCGCCACCGGGCTGCGCGACGTGCGGCGCTCGGTCGACCACGTCTTCTGCGCCACCGAACTGCAGAGCGGCGACCACTTCTACCTCTCGCCCGCCTTCACCTACGGGTACCGCTTCGGCACCGGCGGCCCGGGCGACCTCGCGCTGTCCACCGCGGTGCAGGTCTCGGCCTGCCTGCCGGGCGCCTTCGCCGTCCGGCGTCTCCCCGCCGCCCGGCACTACGCGGCGGCCGGTCCGAACGGGTCCGCCGCCGGTCCGGGCGGCGGCGATCCCGCCGCGACCGCCGCCGAGCTGGTGCTGACGGACGGCGGGGTCTACGACAACATGGCCGACCAGTGGCTCACCGCGCTCGCGGACCGGGCCCGGCGCGCCGACCGGCCGCCCGCGCAGTACGAGGTCGACGAGATCGTCGTGGTCAACGCCTCCGCCGGGATGACCTGGCGCCCGCTCCCCCGGTCCCGGCTCCCGCTGGTCGGCGAACTGGCCGCCCTGCTGCGGATCAAGAGCGTGATGTACGACGTCACCACCAGCCATCGGCGCAACACCCTGGTGCGGTGGTCCGAGCGTCCCGCACCCGAGGGCGCCCCGGTGAGCGCGCTGGTCCACATCGCGCAGTCCCCGTACCGGGTGGCCGACGCGTACGCCGCCGCCGGGGACCGCTGGCCGGAGCGCGCCACCCGCGCCAAGGAGGTGCTGGACGCGCTCGGCGACGACCCGCGGAGCCGGGCCGCCTGGCAGGACCTGGCCCGCCGCAGCAGCGGCACCCCGACCGTGCTGCGCAAGCTGGGCGCCGACACCACCACGGACCTGCTCCTCCACGCCTACACCCTCGCCGCGTGCAACCTGCACGTCCTGCTCGGCCACCCGCTGCCCCCGACCCTGCGGGACCGCCAGTACTTCGCCGACCTCGTCGGCCGCCGGGCCGGGCCGTGACCGGACGCCCGGCCGACCGAGCGCCCGGCCGAGCGGCGGCGGACGGGCGGGGGCGGACGGGCGGGGGCGGACGGGCGGAACCACCCGGCCCGGCGGCGGGCCCGCACGAAGGGTGCGGCCCGCCGCCGGGCACGGAGTGCGCGGAGGGTCAGCAGCCGCCGGCCGGCCGGTCGCGGACCACCAGGTCGCTGCGGCCGGCGGTGGCGTCCACCCAGACCACCCGGGTGCCCTGCTCGGCGGCAGGCCGGTACTGGCCGCCGCGGTTGCAGGAGACCCGCTCGGGCGTACCGCCGGCGAGCGGCACCTGCCAGAGCTTGGGCAGCGCGGCGTTGCTCCACTCGCCCCGCTGCTCGTCCGTGCCCACCTGGTAGGTGACGGCCCGATCGGAGGCGGTGAGGGTCCCGTTCGACGGGGCGTTCGGCCCGTCACCGGACACCACGTCGGTCACCCCGGAGCCGTCCACCGCGCCGGAGCGGATCGAGGTGCGCCTGCCGCCGTCGCCGGAGGTCTCCGTCCAGAGCAGCCGCCCGCCCGTGAGCAGGGCCGGTCCGACCTTCGCCTTCGAGGCCGGCACCACGTACTGGGCGGTGACCTTGCCGAGCGCGATCGAGTAGACGGTCGGCGCGTAGACGTCGGTTCCCTGGTCGCCCACCCAGCGCTCGGTCCAGCCGAGGACGCCGTCCTTGAGCGTCACGCTCAGCACGTCGTGGCCGGCGGGCAGCGGCAGCGGCACCGCCGGTCCGCCGTCGTGGGAGAGGAACACCCGGTTCAGGTTGACGCTCGGGTCGCTCGCCCGGAACGCGATGTCGCCGCCGGACACCCGGACGTCGGCGGGCAGCCGCGACGGGGAGGAGTAGAGGGTACGGACCGGGCCGCCGGCCAGCGAGCGGGTCAGCACCTCCATCTTCCAGCTGTCCTGGCCCTGGCCGCCGAGCGAGATCCACGCGGCGGACGTGCCGTCGGTGGCGGGGTAGCCGTGCGCGCGCCCGTCCTCCGGGCTGAGCCGGGTCGGGCCGCCGCCTCCGGTGATCGGGCCCGTGTACAGCGCCTCGGTGGCACCGGGCCGCTCGGCGCTCGCCATCACCCAGCGGCCGGCCGCGACCGCCGGGGCGCCCGTCCCGGTGATGCCGCGCAGCAGCGTGCGGCTGTCCGCGCCGATCCGGCTCTGCCAGCCGGCCCGGATCCCGTGGGCGTCGAACGCCCCGGCCACCGTCCGCAGTTGGGCCCGGCTGAGCCCGAGGTCCTGGCCGGCGGCGAGGACGGCGTTGCGTCCCGCGACGAAGTCGTCCAGCGGGGTGAGGTAGGCGGCGAGCGCCCGGTAGACCACCCGGTCGGCGGTGAGCGGGTCCAGGGTGCGCCGGATGTCCCAGAGCGCGCCGCTGAAGATGGTGGAGTTGAGGTGCACCCCGCCGCTGTCGACGTCGGTCGGCACGCCGAGGTAGTCGTCGACGGTGGTCCGGTGGTTGTCCAGCCGCCGGCTCCCCGCGCAGGCCTCCGGGGTACCGGTCCGGCAGAGGTTCTCGCCGAGCAGGCCCGCCTTCGGGTCGGTCATCGGGATGCCCCGGGCGGTGACCTCGATGGCGTTGCCGAAGTAGTCCGCCAGCGCCTCGTCCATCGCGCCGGTCTGGCCGGCCATCAGCAGCCCGGCGGTGTTCTCGACGACACCGTGGGTCATCTCGTGGCCGACCACGTCGAGCGCGACGGAGAACGGGCGGAACTTGTCGTTGCCACCGCCGTAGACCATCTTGCTGCCGTCCCAGGACGCGTTGGCGAGCGGCTCGCCCCACGCGGTCGCGTTGACCACCGAGATGATCGGTCCGGCCTTGCCGTCCAGCCCGTCCCGGCCGAGCCGGTCACGGTAGAAGTCGTAGACGATACCGGCGTTGACGTGCGCGTCGGTGGCGCCGACGGTGCCGGTGGCGGCCGGGAAGTCCGGACCGGGCGCGTGGACCACGGCGAGGTCGGTGGGCAGGCCCGGCCCGACCCCCTCGCCGGCCGCGTCGTAGGTGGTGACGGCGGCGGGCCGGGTGAGGTCGCTGAACTGGTAACTCCCGTCCGGGAGGCGGCCTATGTCCACCTTGACCGGGCGGCCGAAGAAGTCCGGCGCGGTGCCGGTGGCGGGCTCGACCCCGGCCGCCGCCCCGGTGGCGGTGCCCTTGGCGGCGCCGGTACCCGTGGTGCCCGCGGGGGCCGAGGAGCGGGAGTCGTGGACGAGGGCGACCACCCCGAGGTTCGCGTCCACGTAGACCTCGCGGGCCTGCCCGCCGCCCGCCGGGTCCGCGGCCCGCACGGTGAAGTGCCGGGCCAGCCGGCCGGCGCCACCGGGCACGACCACCGCGCCGTGGTCCTCCACGGTGGCACCGGCCCGGGCGCCCGGGTCCTTGATCTCGCCGAGCGCCAGGTCGCGCAGCACGGCGGCGGGGACGGTGGCCGTCGTCGGCGCGGTGAGCCCGGTGAAGTACTTGCCGCCGACGGACTCGACCCGCTGACCGGCGCCGTCACCGGTCAGGTGGACCAGGTACTGCGCGCCCAGCACGGGCACACCGCCGTGGTACTGCTGGAACCTGACGGTGCTCCGGCCGTCGGCGCCGCGCTCGGCGGCGACCTCGGCGAGCTGCCCCGGGTCGATCCGGTAGCGCTCCGGGTGCGCCGCGAGGTGGGCCCGGGCGGCGTCGGCCGGGCTGCCCGGCGCCGACTCATGAAGACCGGTGACCAGTTGCGGGGTGGCGGTCTCCTGGCCGTCCACCAGCGTGGGGACGGGATCGGTGTCGGCGGCCGGCGCGGCCGGAACGGCCAGCGCGGCCGGTGCGGCGAGGCCGAGGCTCAGAACGGCGGCCAGGCCGGCGCCGAGCGCCTTGGGCGTGCGAGAGCGTTGGTGCACTGCGGTCCTCCCGTGAACAGCGGAACGGATGCCCGTGGCACCTACGCGTGCCACGGCCGATGACGGCTCGTCAGCCGCCCACGGACTCTTCACCGTCGCGGAGTTGACGGCAGGTCGGAGGACGCGCGGTCACGCGGACCGCGCGGCTGACGATCACCACGAGAACCATAAGTCGCCGGACGCGATATGTCGATAGACGGTATATACAGTCCTTCGGAATCACCCGTGGCCGAGCGGGCCCTGACACCATGGAGGCATGACCGACTCGGTGCACAACCGCTACGAGGGCTCGGCGCAGCTGGTGGCGCAGGGGAAGAACATCGAGATCTCCGTGATCCACCCCCGCGACCCCGTGAGCGACGCGGCCGACCGGCTAGCCCTGCGGGTCGGCGCCCAGTGGCAGGACGAGGCCAACGTCCGCGGTCTGACGGGCCCCGGCCGCCTGGCGGTGCGGTGGGAGGCCCGGTGGGCGCCGACCGCCGACCACACCGAGGTCCGACCTGACCGCCTCGGCCTCGACGAGCTGATCGCCCGGCTGCCGGGGCCGGCCCGACTGGTCGTCACCGGACCGGGTGGAGCGGGGAAGTCCTCCTTGGCGGTTCTCCTGGTCCTGGGGATGCTGGAGCGGCGCGGGCCCGGGGACGCCGTTCCCGTCGTCCTCTCGCTGTCGGGCTGGGAGCCGGAGAAGCACAGCCTCGACGACTGGATCGTCCAGCGCGTCACAGAGGACTACGGCGACCTCGTCCCCGGCTCCGCGGCAGGCATCGTCGAGGCGCTGGTCCAGTCCCGGAAGATCGTTCCCCTGCTGGACGGCCTCGACGAACTCGTGCCGCCGGCCCGGGCCGACGTGGTGGTGACCGCGCTGAAGCGCTCCCGGGCGAGCACCGGATCGCCTCTGGTGCTGCTCTCCCGACCAGAGGCCTTCAAGGCGGCCGCGGCCGAGGAGTCCTTCCTCCGGGCCATGCCCGTGCTCCGGGCCTGCCCGGTCACCCCGCAGGACGGACGGGACTACCTCGCCCGGGAATGCGATCCGGAACGGCTCGCACGGTGGCAGCCGGTCTTCGCGGAACTGCTCGGGAATCCCGGCGGCCCCCTCGCCCGGGCCCTCTCCTCCCCCCTCATGCTCTGGCTCGCGTCGACGGTCTACGCACGCGGTGCGGCCGGTCCGGAGGAGTTGCTCGACTCCGGACGCCTGCCGACCCGGGCACACATCGAGGACCACCTCCTCGACGGACTCGTACCGGCCGTCTTCTCCCGAGGGCCGGCGCCCCGTCACATCCCGGGCGGGGTGCGGCCCTGGGGGGAGAAGCGCGCCCTCGGCTACCTCCGCTTCCTGGCCAGCCTGCTGGACCGCGGACGGACGCAGGACATCGCCTGGTGGCAGATCCTGGCCGCGCCGACCCGCCCCGTCGTCTGGGGCGCCGTCGTCCTGGTCGCGGTGGCGCTGGTGGGAACGGGCGCGGCCTACGCGGCCGCCGCCCTGCTCTCCCTCGGCGAGTCCTCGACCAGAGCGCCGTTCACGACCGCCGCCGAGGCGCTCGCCGCTTCGGCGGGACTGTCCACGGTGGCGACGGTCGTCGGAGCGGTCACCGCCAAGCACCTCTTCCCGGGCCAGGGCGAGCGCCCCCGCCGCCCGGTCCGGACCGGTAGCCGGTTCCTCCCGGCCCTTCCCGCCGTGACCGTGGTCCTGGCCGTCGCCGGGTCGGTCACCCCGTCCGGGGCACCGGCGATCCTGGCGGCCTTCTTCCTCCCCGTGCTCGCCGACGTGCTCCTCACCCGACCGGCCGACTCCGACACGGCCCTGCGGCCCCGGCTGCTGCTCGACGACGAACGGCGGATCGCTCCGCCCGAGCGGTGATCCTCGCTCCCGTCGTCGCGGGACTCTGCGTGGGGTTCTTCCGCTGGTTCGACGGACGTCCGCTGCCGGCCGTCGCGGCACTCGCCGTCGCCTGGTCCTGCTCCGCCCTGGCGCTGGCCGCCCTGAGCCGGTGGGGACGCTGGACGGCCACCCGGCTCGTCCTGGCGTGCCGACGGCGGCTGCCGACGGACACGATCGGGTTCCTGGAGGACGCGCACCGGCTGGGCGTGCTGCGACAGGTCGGCGGGGTCTACCAGTTCCGCCACGCCGGACTGCGGCGACGGCTCGCCGGAGCGAGTCCCGACCGGGCCGCCGGAACCGCCGACCGGCCCGGTGCGGTACGCCTGCGGAGCAGCGCCACCAGCCTGCGCGCCCTGCGGCTGCTGGGCTTCGACCTGGTGATGCCGGTCGTCGCCTACCTCGTGGTCGTCGCACCGCTGTCCTCGGCCACCGGCTTCCGCAACGACTGGCACCAGACCTGGGACCTCCTGGTACGGGACCGGCTCGTGCTGGCGGTCCTGGTGGCACTGCTCCTGCTGGCCGCGCTGGGACTGCGCGCCGTGGGAACGGAACTGCGCGTCGACGCGGACGCGGTCGAGCTCAACCGGGGCCGCCGGCTGCGGTTGAGCTGGGAGGACGTGACCGGGGTCCAGGTCCGCAAGGCCCCGGCGCCCACGGGCATGGGAGCCCTCCTGCCGGCCCAGTACCACCTGGCGGTGCTGCCGAGGCCCGGCCTCGTCGGACCGAAGTACCGTACCGACCGGGACGGTTGGATTCGGGTCTGGGACCTGGGACCGACCGGCTCGGTCCCGCTGGCGCTGGAGGTCGCCCTGTCGCACTTCGCCGGTGGACGCTGGGGATCCACCCCGTGAGCGCCCCGGCGAATGGGGTGCGCTCCGGCCGGAGCGCACCCACCGTGCGCCGCCGGGCTGACCCGGTCGGGCGACATCGGCGGCACCGGCGGATGGAACGGGGTGCGGTGGTAGTCCCGCTGCGCCGCCCGCCCTCACCGGCTGGGGCGGCGACCGCTTCGACGAGGCCTGACGGCGGCCGCCCGGGGTCAGCCCCGCCGGAGCACGCCGCGGACGAAGGCCGCCTGGCCGATGTGCTGGAGGTCGTCGGAGATGACGCTGACCAGGCGCACGCCCAGGGTCACGGGCGGGCTCCAGGCCTCGTCCACGACCCGGTCCAGCGCGGGGCCGGTCAGACCGCGGACGAAGGACAGCGTCCGCTCGTGCACCGCGTCGTGGTAGCCGGTGAGCAGCTCCGGGGAGTCCACGCGGACGGCCGCGACATCGCGGGCGCGGTGACCGTAGCCGGTGGCGGCGGCGGGGAAGCCGAGGGCGAAGCGGTCGAACCAGCCGTCGGCGGTCCAGATCTGTTCGGTCCCGGCGGCATCGGCGATGTGGTCGTCCTGGATGCGGGTCAGGTGCCAGACCAGCCAGACGATCGAGTTGGCCTTCGGGTCGACGCGCTCGGCCAACTCCTCGGCGGTGAGGCCGTCCACCACGTCGTGGACGGCCTCGTGGATCCGGCCGAAGGCATCGGCGAGTAGTTCGGCGCTCTTCATGGGGCTCCCCCGTCCGGGCGCACCGCCCGTCGGCATCGGTGACTGCCAGCATTGTGGACCAGCGGAGTCCGCCCGGCCCGGACCGACAGGCCCGGGGCCGGGCGCGCACGGCCTCGGACCCGGGGCGGCGCCGGCCCGCCGGCCGTCGCCCCACGCGACGCACACGGCGGAGCACGGGTGGCGGGTGCACGGCCCGGGCCGGTGCTTACCGAAGCATGACGCGAGGCCCTGCGTCGCTCCCCCGGCCGTCACCGGCCGGTAGCGTCGCCGGGCATGAGGATTCTGGTCACCGGCGGCGCCGGGTTCATCGGTTCGGCCGTCGCGCGAGCCCTGGTCACGGCGGGTCACGAGGTCCGCGTGCTGGACGCGTTGCTGCCCGCCGTCCATCCGTCGGGGGCCGCGCCCGAACTGCCGGCCGGCGTGGAGTTCCGCCACGGTGACGTCCGCGACCCGGCGACGGTGGAACGGGCGCTGGCCGGGGTGGACGCGGTCTGCCACCAGGCGGCGATGGTCGGTCTCGGCCTCGACCTCGACGACGCGCCCGAGTACGTCGGCTGCAACGACCTCGGCACCGCCGTCCTGCTCTCCGCGATGGCCCGGGCCGGCCTGCGGAGCCTGGTCCTGGCCGGGTCGATGGTGGTCTACGGCGAGGGCCGGTACACGTGTCCGGCGCACGGCGAGGTGGCACCCGGCCCGCGGCGGCCGGAGGATCTCGACGCCGGCCGGTTCGAACCGCCGTGCCCGGTGTGCGGCGCCGCGCTGCGGCCGGGCCTGGTCACCGAGGACGCGCCGGGCGACCCGCGCAACGTGTACGCCGTCACCAAGCTCGCCCAGGAGCAGCTGGCCGCCGCCTGGGCCCGCGCGAGCGGCGGGTCGGTGCTGGCGCTGCGCTACCACAACGTCTACGGCCCGGGCATGCCGCGGAACACCCCGTACGCCGGGGTGGCCTCGCTGTTCCGTTCCGCGCTCGCCCGGGGCGAGGCTCCCCGGGTCTTCGAGGACGGCGGCCAGCGCCGGGACTTCGTCCATGTCGACGATGTCGCGGCGGCCAATCTGGCGGCCCTGGGGTCCGTCGGCGACCGCCCGCCGGGCAGTACCCGGGCGTACAACGTCGGCAGCGGCGAGGTGCGCACGGTCGGCGAGACGGCCCGGGCGCTGGCCGACGCCCACGGCGGCCCGGCGCCGGTGGTGACCGGCCAGTACCGGCTCGGGGACGTCCGGCACATCACCGCCGACTCCTCCCGGCTCCGGGCCGAGCTGGGCTGGCGGGCCCGGGTGCCGTTCCGGGCGGGCATGGCCGAGTTCGCGGCGGCGCCCCTGCGGGTCTGACCGGGCCTGCCCCGGACCTGCCCCGGGCCTGCCCCGAACGGCCCGACCGGGCCGTTCGGGGCCCCCGAGAACGGCGCCGAGAACGGCCCGGCCCGGGCGGTCAGCCGCGCGCCGCCGGGAGCGCGATCTCGAAGCAGCAGCCCCCGGTGACGTTGTGCGCCCGGGCCCGGCCGGCATGCGCCTCGACGATGCCGCGGACGATGGCCAGCCCCAGCCCGGCGCCGCTGTCCCCGCCCTCGCCGCCCTCCCCGCGATCGCGCCGCGGCGTGCGGGCGGCGCTGCCGCGCCAGCCGGTCTCGAAGACCCGCGAGAGGTCCTGCTCCGGGATGCCGCCGCAGCCGTCGGTGACCGAGAGCACCACCTCGTCCACCTCGCGGCGGGCGGAGACCGCGACCACACCGTCCTCGGGCGTCGAGCGGATCGCGTTGACCAGCAGGTTGCCGAGCACCCGGGTGATCTCACCGCTGTCCACCTCGACCGGCTCGGCGGCGACCTGCCGGCCCTCCAGACGGACACCGCGCTGCCGGGCCAGCGGGTGGGCGCCGGCCAGCGCGTCGTCGACCAGGTCGTAGACCGACACCCGGGCGAGCGACAGGGACAGCGCGCCGGCCTGGATCCGGGAGAGTTCGAAGAGGTCGTCGACCATCCCGGTGAGCCGCTCGACCTCGGAGCGGATCCGCTTGAGGTACTGCTCCGGCCTTTCGGCCACGCCGTCCTCCAGCGCCTCGGCCATGGCGCGCAGCCCGGCCAGCGGGGTGCGCAGGTCGTGGGAGATCCAGGCGATCAGCTCGCGCCGCGAGGCGTCCAGCGCCTGCGCCCGGGCGCGCGACTCGGCGAGCCGGGCGCTGGTGGCGGCGAGTTCCTCGCTGAGCTGGGCCAGTTCGAGCCCGAGCGGGTGCGCCGGCGCGGTGAAGCCGCCGTCGCTCCCGACGGTGCGGGCGGCTTCGGTGAGCGCCCGGCTGCCGGCCACCACCTGGCGGCCGAGCAGCGCGGCCGTGAGCAGTGAGACCACGGAGGCCATCCCCAGGACGGTGATCACCACCCCGAGGTCGTGTCCGGAGAGGAACATCGCCTGGGCGACGGCGAACGTCCCGGAGGTGACCGCGAGGACGGTGACGACGGCGACGCAGAAGAGCGAGAGCGCCATCGAGCGGCGGCGCAGCAGTCGCACCGCCACCCAGCCGAGCAGACCGGCACCGGCGGCGCCGAGCCCCGCGAACAGGGCGATCAGCAGCAGGTCCTTCACTCCGAGCCGTCCTTGCGCTCCGTGCCGTGTTCCGCCGTCGCCCCTGGCGCGTCCGCCGCCACCGGGTCGTAGCGGTAGCCGACTCCCCAGACGGTGGTGATCAGGGTCGGTGCGGCGGGGTCGTCCTCGATCTTCTCGCGCAGCCGGCGGACGTGGACGGTGACGGTGGACAGGTCGCCGAAGTCCCAGCCCCAGACCCGCCGCATCAGCTCCTGCCGGGCGAAGACCGTCCGGGGGTGCCGGAGGAGGAACGCGAGCAGGTCGAACTCCCGGAGTGTGAGGAGGAGTTCACACCCCCTGCGGTGCGCGCGGCGGGCCTGCGGGTCGAGCGTGATGTCCCCGGACACCAGCGGCCCGGGGGCCGTGAGGGCCGGCGCGGCGGCCCGGGAGCGGCGCAGCACGGACTGGACCCGCAGCACGAGTTCACGCGGGCTGAACGGCTTGGTGACGTAGTCGTCCGCGCCCAGTTCCAGACCGAGGATGCGGTCCGCCTCGTCGCCCCTGGCGGTGAGCATGACCACCGGCAGGTCGGCACCGGCCTCGGTGGCGCGCAGCCTGCGCAGCAGTTCGAGGCCGTCGATCCCGGGCAGCATGAGGTCCAGGACCAGCAGGTCGGGGCGGTGCCGGCGCGCCAGGTCGAGGCCCTGGTTCCCGTCGCTCGCCCGGTCGACCCGGTGGCCGGCCCGGGTGAGGTAGCCGGCGACGACCTCGGCCACGGTGAGGTCGTCGTCGATCACCAGGATGCGGGCGGGGTCGGGTGGTCCGCCGGAGGCGGGGCTCTCGTTCACCTCGCCGAGGATACGAGCCGCGGGCGGGGCCGGACGGGTCGCGCCGGCGCACGTTCGGGTTTCGTAAGATCGCGGGCGCGGCCGGCCGGGGCGGTGGCCGCCGTCGGACTTTCGTAAGGGCGCGGTTCGGCCGCCGCCGGGCCGGCCGCCCTTAGCGTGGCCGACGTGATCTCTCCGACTCCCCCCGTACCGTCCGCCGGACCGCCGTCCGCCGATGTGATCCTGCCCTGTCTCGACGAGGCCGCGGCGCTGCCCTGGGTGCTGGGGCGGATCCCCTCGGGCTGGCGGGCGATCGTCGTCGACAACGGCTCCCGCGACGGCTCCGCCGACCTGGCGCGCTCGCTGGGCGCGACCGTCGTCGAGGAGCCGCGGCGCGGCTTCGGCGCCGCCTGCCACGCCGGACTGCTCGCCGCCACCGCCGAACTGGTCTGCTTCCTGGACTGTGACGGTTCGCTGGACCCCGCCCAGCTGCCGCGGGTGGCCGCGCCGGTCCTGGCCGGTTCGGCGGACCTCGTGCTGGGCCGGCGCATGCCGGCGGCCGCCGGGGCCTGGCCGCCGCACGCCCGGCTGGCCAACGCCGTGCTGGCCCGCCGGCTGCGGGCGCGGACGGGGGCGCCGCTGCACGACCTCGGGCCGATGCGGGCCGCCCGCCGTGAGCGGCTGCTGGCCCTGGGGCTGGGCGACCGCCGCTCCGGCTACCCGCTGGAGATGGTGCTCGCCGCCTCGGCGGCGGGGATGCGGATCGCCGAGACGCCCGTCGACTACCTGCCGCGCACCGGTCGCTCCAAGGTCACCGGTACCGTGCGCGGCACCCGGCAGGCCGTCCGCGACATGCGGGCCGTGCTGGCCGCGCCGCCGGCCACCCTGCTGGTGATCGCCAAGTCGCCCGTCCCGGGGCGGGTGAAGACCCGGCTCACCCCGCCCTGCACACCCGAGCAGGCCGCGGCGCTGGCCGAGGCCGCGCTCGCCGACACCCTGGCCACCCTCGGCCGGGTGCCGGCCGGGCGGCGGCTGCTCGTGCTGGACGGCGAGGCCGGGCGCTGGCTCCCGCCCGGCTGGCAGGTCGTGCCGCAGCGGGGCGGCGGGCTGGACGAACGGCTGGTGGCCGCCTTCACGCACGCCGCCGAGGCCGCCCCGGAGGCGCCGGCGCTGCTGGTCGGCATGGACACCCCGCAGGTGGACGCGGCGCTGCTCGCCGAGCCGCTGTCGCCGGCCCGGCGCGGGGGCGCCGACGCCTGGTACGGGCCGGCCGCCGACGGCGGGTTCTGGGCGCTCGGGCTGGCCCGGCCGACCGGGGAGCTGGCCCGGCGGCTGCTGCTGGAGCTGCCGATGTCCACGCCGGAGACCGGGCGCGCCCTGCTCGGCCGGCTGACGGCCGAGCGGCTCGCCGTCCACCACCTCCCGGTGCTCACCGACGTGGACACCGTCGCCGACGCGCGGCTGGTCGCCGCCGAGGCTCCGCACAGCGGCTTCGCGGCCCGCCTGCGCGCGATGAGGCTCGCCGACGCGATCGAGGCGGCCGACGCGCTCGGGACCGGTGGCCCGGAGCAGGCCGACGACGCGCACGGGACCACCTCGGAGGTGACGCGATGACCGTCGCCGCCGGAGCGTGGGTGGACGACCCGTTCGCCGAGGCCGTCCGCGCCGGGCGGGGCCCGCTCTGGCTGCGCGGCGAGGACGGCCACCGGATCCCGCTCGACGTCGAGCGCTGGTGCGCACCCGCCGCCGGGGCGGACCACGGGCTGCTGGAGCGCTGCCGCCGGCTGACCGCGCCGGTGGTGGACCTCGGCTGCGGACCCGGCCGGCTGGTCGCGGCCCTGCTGGAGCTGGGCGTACCGGCGCTCGGCGTCGACATCACCGGAGCGGCGGTGGACCGCACCCGGCGCCTCGGCGGCCCGGCCCTGTGCCGCTCGGTGTTCGACCGGCTGCCCGCCGAGGGCCGCTGGGGCGGGGCGCTCCTCGCCGACGGCAACCTCGGCATCGGCGGCGACCCGGGGCTGCTGCTGCGCCGCGGCGCCGAACTCCTCGCGCCGGGAGGCGTGCTGCTGGTCGAGGTGGATCCGCGGGAGATCGACGAACGGATCACCGTCCGGGTGGAGGGCTACGACGGGCGGCTCGGTCCGCCGTTCGCCTGGGCCCGCTGCGGCGCGGCGGCCACCGCCCGCCGGGCCGAGCGGGCCGGGCTGGCCGAGACCGAGCGCTGGTCCGCCCTCGGCCGCCGGTTCCTCGCCTTCAGGAGGGCGGACCGTCCCCGCTGACGGGCACCGCTTCGGCGTCCGCCGCCGGGCGCTCCTCCGACCACAGCGGGTGCTCGCGCTCGGCCCAGCGCCGGTCGACCAGCCCGGTCCGCATGCCGCGCCGGGCCTCGGGGTCCCGGACGGCCATCCAGACGTGCCCGGCGGTCACCGCGGCGATGGCCGCCGCGAGCCAGTCATGGACGAAGGTCGCGCCGGTCCGCCAGGCCGTCGGCGCCAGGTGGGTGAGCCACATCAGCAGGCCCGTCCCGAGGATCACCAGCATCGCGCCCAGCGTCCACTGGGCGTAGAGCTTCTGCCCGGCGTTGAACTTCCCCGCCGGGCGGTACGAGGCTCGGGCCCGGGTCGCCCGGAGCCAGACCCAGTCCACCGGGTGGAAGCGGCTCAGCCTCGACACGTCCGCCCGCACCGCCCGGAAGGCGAGCCCGAGCAGCAGCGGCACCGGCAGGGCCAGCCCGCACCAGACGTGCACGGTGACCACCAGGCGCCGGCGGCCGACCAGTTCGGCCAGCGGCGCCAGGTAGAGGCAGGCGGCGGTGGCCAGGCAGACCAGCATCAGGGCCGCGGTGGTGCGGTGCACCCAGCGTTCGGCGCGGGCGAAGCGGAGCAGGAGGTCAGGCGGTCGGGGCATCGTCACGTCCGTTCGAGCGGCCGACCCAGGCGTCGACGTCGTAGCCGTTGCGCTCCCAGTACCCGGGCTCCACGGTGTCGGTCACGGTGATGCCCGACAGCCACTTGGCCGACTTGTAGAAGTACATCGGCGCCACGTACAGGCGCACCGGTCCGCCGTGGGAGTGGGAGATCGGGGCGTCCTGGAGCTTGAGCGCGACCACCACGTCGTCCCGCCGGGCCTGCTCCAGGGTGAGGCTCTCGGTGTACTCGCCGTCGAAGCAGCTGAACCGGACCGCCCGGGCGGCCGCCGAGACGCCGGCGGCGTCCAGCAGGTGTGCCAGCGGCACGCCCTCGAACGGGGTGTTCGGCACCCGCCAGCCGGTCACGCACTGCACGTCGCGCACGATCCGGCGCTGCGGCATCGCCTGGAGGTCGGCCAGCCGGTAGCTGCCGGGGCGCTCCACCAGGCCGTCCACCGTGAGGCTGTAGGTGTCGGGGCCCCGGGAGGGCACCGACGCCACCACGGAGTAGTACCGGAAGCCGCCGCCGCCCGGCAGCAGGCCGGTGAGCCCGGTCGGGTCCTGGCCGGCCAGGGCGTCCTGGGCGCGTTGGAGAAAGGGTCCGGCCGCCACGCCGGCGGCGCCGAGGCCGACCAGGCCGAGCACCGCCCGCCGGCCCACCGGGGTGCCCCGGGATCGCTTCGCTCTACTGTCCACGGCTCGATTGGAACAGCCGGCCCGTACCCGCGACCAGCCCCGACCCCGAGCCGTCAGGCTTTCGTCATCTCCCGCGCGCCCGCCGAGGCCCGGTCCCCGGCCCCGCCCCGCCGGGCGCGCAGGAGCCCGCGCACCGCCGGCACCCCGAGCACGCAGGCCAGCGCGGCCCCGTACGCGGCCTGCTGCGCCGGCCCGCCGCCGACCAGGTAGAGCACCTGCCCGGCGGCCGGGACGGCCAGCCACTCCCAACCGCCGTCGAGCGCGACCAGGGCCACCACCAGCAGGCCGTACCAGGGGTAGGCCGGCGCGACGAGCAGCAGGGCCGTGCCGGTCACCGGCAGCGCGCCCCGCCACGGGCGGCGGGGGTCGCCGTGCCGCAGCACCCGCCACACCACCGCCGCCAGCACCAGGGCCGCCGCCCACGGCGCCCAGCGGTCGGGCACCGCCAGCCGCAGCAGCCCGAACCGGTCCAGGTGCCCCTGCTCGTAGCCCTCCTCCCGCAGGTAGCCCGGCAGGTACCCGAGCACCGCCGGGCCCGAGACGGCGACATGGGGCAGGTACGCCAGCCCGAACGCCCCGATCGCCGCGCCGAGGACGGCGACGTCCCCGCGGGTCGGACGGCGGGCGAGCGCCCCCGACAGTGCCCCCGACAGCGCCCCGGGCAGGGCGAGGGCCGGCAGCAGCTTGGTGGCGACCGCGGCGCCGAGCAGCACGCCCCCGGTGCCGGGCCGGCGGCCGGCCACGCAGCCCAGCCCGACGGTCATCAGCAGCGCGCCGAGGGTGTCGACGTGCGCGTCGTTGACCGCCCACACGGTGATGCCGGGGCACCACCCCCAGAGCGCCGCCCGCCGGCCGCCCCGCCCGACCACCAGCAGCGCGCCCGTGGTCGCGACCGCCAGCAGCGCGCCGCCCACCTGCACCCCGCGCACCCCGCCCCCGAAGGGGTGCACGGCGAGGAACCAGGCCTGCGCGACCGGCGGGTAGATGGTGCGCACGGCGGGCCGGTTGATCCGGGTGCAGTCGCCCGCCGCCGTCCGCCGCTCGTCCCACCCCCTGCAGCCGTCCGTCACCGGGAACAGACCCGGGTCGCGCAGCCGGGCCAGCGCCGGGTCGTCCGGGGCGTGCGCGTAGGGGGAGATGCCGGCCGCCTGCACCCGGCCGTCCCAGACGTACCGGTAGGCGTCGTCGCTGGTCCGCGGCGGTGCGAGCAGTCCGACGGCGGCGACCGCCACGCTCCCGGCCAGCACCAGCGGCGCCACCCGGCGGGCCGGCACCCGCCGCAGGAGCAGCAGCGCCAGCACGAACAGGCCCGCGTCGAGGGCGTACCAGCCGTGGAGCGGGCCGCGGTCGGCGAGCGTGCCGCCGCCGGTCACGGTCGTCGCCAGGGCCGCCACCAGGGCGGCGAGGGCGAGCGTGCAGGGCAGAAGGGTCCGAGTGGCCACCCGCTCACCCTGCCACCGCGGCGGCGGCGCGAACGGCCGCGGCGGCCCCCGTTCGACTTCCGTAAGCACGTCGTACCCGCCGCGCGGGGCCCGGTGGCGCTTCGATGAGGGCGTGGATTCCAAGCACCCCGGCGCCCGGCGCCGCCCCCGCCTCGCCCTCCCGCCGCCGCCCGCGTCCCTGCGCCGCGGCCCGTTCCGGGACGGCGTCTTCCGCTCGGCCCTGCACGAGCCGCGCACCGCCGTCGTCCTCGGCCGGTGGCTGGGCGCCGCGCTGGTGGTCTGCTTCCTGACCGGTCTCCTCAGCCACCTGCTCCAGGACCCGACGGGCCGGCTCGCGGGCCTGCTGCCCGCGCGCCCGGTGAACGGCTACCGCGTCACCCAGGGGCTGCACGTCGTCAGCGGGATCGCCGCCGTCCCGCTGCTCGGGGCCAAGCTCTGGACGGTCTACCCGCGGCTGTTCGAGTGGCCGCCGGCCCGGAGCGTGGCGCACGCGCTGGAGCGGCTGGGCATCGCCGTCCTGGTGGCCGCCCTGCTGCTGGAACTGTTCACCGGCCTGCTGAACACCCTCCAGTGGTACCCGTGGCCGTTCCCGTTCCGGCAGACCCACTTCTGGGTCGGCTGGCTGGCCACCGGCGGCCTGCTGGTCCACCTCGCGGCCAAGGCGCCGCTGATCGCCCGGAACTGGCGCCGGCCCCGGCTCACCGTCCCCGGGCGGCGCGCCTTCCTGACCTCGGTCGCCGCGGCGGTCGGCGCGGTGACGCTCACCACGGCCGGGCAGAGCGTGCCCTGGCTGCGCCCGCTGAACCTGCTGGCGCCGCGCCGGCCCGACCTGGGCCCGCAGGGGCTCCCGGTGAACCGCACCGCCGCGCAGGCCGGGACGGTGGAGGTGCCCGCCGGCTGGCGGCTGCGGGTGGACGGCCCCCGGCCGTACGAGATCGGTCTCGACGAACTGGCCCGGCTCCCCCAGCACGAGGCGGTCCTGCCGATCGCCTGTGTGGAGGGCTGGAGCGCGAGCGCCCGCTGGGGCGGCGTCCGGGTGGCCGAACTGATGGCCCGGGCCGGTGCGCCGGCCGGCTCCGCCGTGCGGGTCACCTCGCTGGAGGAGGAGGGCCCCTACCGGGTGATGGAGATGCCCGCGCAGTACGTCGACGACCCGCTCACCCTGCTCGCCCTCCGGGTCGACGGCGAGACGCTGGACGCCGACCACGGCTTCCCCGCGCGCGTCATCGCGCCGAACCGCCCCGGCGTGCTGCAGACCAAGTGGGTCGCCCGGCTGGAGGTGTCCCGATGACCGGCTGGCTCCGCGGCACCGCCCTCGCCGCCGGTCTCGCACTGATCGGCTACGGCCTCTACGGCCTGCTGACCGACGTCTACCTCACCGACCCGGCGCAGGTCCTGGTCTGGGGGATCGGGGCGCTGGTCCTGCACGACGGGGTCTGGCTCCCGCTGCTCTGCCTGGTCGGCGCCCACCTGGCCCGCGGACCGGTGCTGCGCGGCTGGCTGGTCGTGGCCGCCGCCGTGACCGCCGTCGGACTCCCGGCCGTGCTGCGCGCCGACGACGACCACGGCAACTCCTCGCTGCTGCCGCTGCCCTACCTGCGCAACTGGCTCGCCGTCCTGGCCGCCACCGCCGTACTCGCCCTGCTGATCGGGCTCGTCCGGCGGTGGCGCCGGCCCCGGCCGGTCAGTCGCCCGGTACGCCGGGAAGACCGGTCGTGAGGCCGTCCAGTGCGTGACCGCACGGGCAGGCGCGCTCGGTGGGCAGCAGGCCGATCGTCTTGAACAGCACCGTGCGCAGCCGCTCGACGTTGCGCGCGAAGACGGCGAGCACCTCCGCGTGGGTGACCCCCTCGCCGCTCTCCACCCCCGCGTCGAGGTCGGTGACCAGGGCCACCGAGGTGTAGCAGAGGCCGAGTTCGCGCGCCAGGACGGCCTCCGGGTGGCCGGTCATCCCGACCACCGACCAGCCGTTGGCGGTGAACCACCGGGACTCGGCGCGGGTCGAGAAGCGGGGGCCCTCGATCACCACCAGGGTGCCGCCGTCCACGGGCTCCCAGGCGGCGCCGGCCGCCGCCGAGAGCGTGGCCCGGCGCCCCTCGGGGCAGTACGGGTCCGCCATCGACACGTGCACCACCTCGGGCACCGAGCCGTCCGGCAGCGGCAGTCCGTCGTAGTAGGTCTGCGCCCGGCCGCTGGTCCGGTCCACGAACTGGTCCGGCACCAGCAGCGTCCCCGGTCCGTACTCGGGCCGCAGCCCGCCCACCGCGCAGGGCCCGAGCACCTGGCGGACGCCGAGCGAGCGCAGCGCCCAGAGGTTGGCCCGGTAGTTGATCCGGTGCGGCGGGAGGCGGTGGCCGCGGCCGTGCCGGGGCAGGAAGGCGACCCGGCGGCCGGCCACCTCGCCGACGAACAGCGCGTCGCTCGGCTCGCCGTACGGGGTACGGGTCCGCACCTCGACCATGTCGTCCAGCAGCTCGTAGAGCCCGGAGCCGCCGATCACCCCCACATCCGCGCGGGGCATGATGATCTGATCGTCCGTCACTGAATCCACCTCTCTCACCTGACTGTGCCGCCACTGTAGGAGCCGGCGCCGGGAGATCCCGCGCGGACGGCCTTACGATCCGCGAACGGCTGCCGGGCGGACCGCGTGAGTGGCGTCGCCGCCCGGTAAGGACGCGCCTCCTCGGGCCCGCGACGGGCGGTTGCTCTTGCGCCCTCCTGCCCTGCTGCCCTGCGCCCTCCTGCCCTGCTCCCTGCTGCCCTGGCTCCGGACCCCTCGGGAACGCCAGCCCATATGATCAACTTCTCGGGGCACCGGCCGAGGGCCGCCGCCCGTACATCGAATACAGGGGGATGATCACATGGTCGAACTGTCCACCGGACCGATGACCTGGGTGATGGCCGGCGACAGCATCACCCAGGCCGTCCTGCACACGCACGGCGCCCGCGGGTGGGTGGAGCACGTGCACGAACGCGTCGGCTGGCAGCTCGACCGGCTGACCGACATCGTGGTCAACACCGGGGTGTCCGCCTGGCGCGCCACCGACGTCCTCGGCGCGTACGACCACCTCATCGGCCGGTTCGCCCCCGACGTGCTGTCCATCTCGCTGGGCACCAACGACGCCCGCGCCGGGCTCGACGGACTCGCCGAGTTCCACGCGTCGATGCGCGCGATCATCGCCAGGACCGACGGTGCCCAGATCGTGCTGCACACGCCCCTCGTGGTCAGCCGGGCCGGACGCGCCGCCCGCGCCGAACTGCCCGCCTACTGCCAGGCGGTGCGCGAGATCGCCGCGGACACCGGGGCCCTGCTGGTCGACCACGAGGCCTACTGGCTCGCCCACTTCCCCGACAGCGACCCGATCGCCTGGCTCGACGACCCGGCGCACCCCAACGCCGTCGGCCACCGGCACATGGCCGACCTCACGCTCCGCACCCTGGGCCTGGGCGAACTCACCGAGCTGTGACGGCCCCGGGCCACCGGGCCACCGGGCGGCCGGTCACGGCCGGTGGGCGAGCAGCCCGACCGTCCCGGCGCGCCGGTTCCAGGCGATGACGGCCAGCGGCACCATGAAGACGAACGGCGTCCCGGCGTTCTCGCCGTGCATCGCGGTGAGCTGGGTGACGAACGCGAACGCCAGGAAGACGATCAGCGCCATGGCGGCCGGCCCGGCCAGGCGGCGGACCAGCAGGCCGACCGCGCCGGCCAGTTCCACCAGCCCGGTCAGGTACATGAACCAGTGGCCCGCACCGATCGCGTCGAAGACCTCCGTCGCGGCGGGCAGTGCGAGCAGCTTCGGGAGCGCGCTGGCCAGGGCGAAGAAGAGGGCGAGCAGCACCCGCAAAGCCAGGACCACACCGGCCATGGCCCTGCTGGACCTCGCGGTGGTCGTCACGTCAGGGGCGGTGAGGGTGGTGATGTCGGACATGTCCGGTCTCCCCGGGTAGCGGGCGATGCTTTCCCAGCTTTGACCGCCGCCACCGCCCGAACTCATCGGTCCCGGAAGAACTGTTTCGTCCGCCGCCCCGGCAGCCCGCTCATGCCCCCTGACGACCCCGGCGACGAGGACGACCGGCTCCGTGCGGCGCGCGCCCGGGCCGTGGCGGCGTCGCCGGAGTGCGGGTCAGACGAACGGGAAGTACCGCGTGAAGGCCTGCGGAGTGACGGCGAGGAAGCCGTCGAAGGGCGCGTCCAGCTGCTGGATCAGCAGGATGGTGAACGCGATCAGCCCGGTCAGACCCATCACCATCACCACGTGGGTGGCGCTGCGCTTGATGCCGAACAGGAACATGAACGCCACCGTGAGTGTGCCGCCGATGACCAGCCCGACCCAGAGCACCGTGGAGAGGCTGCTCATCGCCGACGCCTCCCGGCCCCGGCGGGCGTCGTCGAGGGTGGTGAGGACGGCGAGCATCTCCTGCGAGGCGTTCTGCTGCGTGGGCGTGTCGTCCTGCGAGGAGGCCTGACTGACCGTCCGCAGCTGGTTCAGCAGCCCCCAGCCGTCCGGGCCGAGCGGCTCGCGCGCCGCCATCCGCGGCCACTCGGCGTGCACGACCTGGACGGCGTAGGCGGTGGCCGTGGTGCGCAGCGCGTCGCGGCGGTCCGGCGGCAGGAGGTCGGCGAGCAGGTAGGTCTGGTGGAGCGCACCGGCCTCGTCCTGGGAGTGGTTGAGGGCGCCGCTGTGGATCTCCCAGACCGAGACCATCGAGAGGCCGAGCACCAGCGCGTACAGGACGCCGACCATCATCGCGATGTACTCGGCGACGTCCTCGCGCGGCTCGGCGTCCTCGGGGACGGGGAAGAAGCGCCCCTTCAACAGGACGATGGCGGCGGCCACCAGGGCGACGCCCAGGACGACGGCGAGTGTCTGCAACAGGTTCGACACGGTGGTTCCCGGGGTTTCAGCGGCGGAAGCGGGAGAGCGCCGCGACCGCGGCGGCGGCGGGCAGCAGGACGACCAGCAGGACGGAGGCGACCGGCAGGGCGTCCGGCGAGCGCCCACCCGGGCCCGGGGTGCGACCGGACCCGGCGGCGTGGTGCGGGCCGACCGGGGTGGCGGTGGCGGTGGGGGTGGCGACCTCCACCGAGGGGTTGCCGGTGGCCGCGGGCGACGGGGACGGCTCCGGGGAGGGGGCGGGGACGGTCGGAGCGGAGGGCGCGGGGGTCGCCGCGAGCGCCGCAGGCACCGGGACATCGGCGGGCAGGGCGGGCAGGGCGGGCACCGCAGGCACGGCGGGCGGCTCGGGGGGTGGCGCGGGAGCCCGCGCGGGGGCGGGGGCCGGGGCGGGAGCAGGAGCAGGGGCGGGAGCGGGAGCGGGAGCCGCCGGGGCGGCCGGGGCCGGCACCGCGGCTCCGGGCCCGGGCGGCGGCACGGCGGGGGCATCCGCCGGGGCCGGCTCGCCCGGTGGGGTCGTGCCGGGCGGCGGTACGGCCGGCGCCCCCGGCACCGTGGTCCCGCCCGGTGTGGTCCCGGGCGGGACCACGGGCCCGGGGGCGGTGCCCGGCGGGTTCTCCGGCGGGTTCTGAGACGGGTTCTCCGGCGGGTACTCCGACGGTCCGGCGGCCAGCGTGACGTCCGTCCCGGCGCGCGCGACCAGCAGCGGCGGCGGCACCGGCTCACCGCACGCGCCGACCGTGGTGATGCCGTCCGAGCCCGTCACCTCGGCCGCGCTGCGGTACGTGCCGGGCGGCCGCCGGAGCACCGCCGCGCACCGCACCGTCCGGCCGGGCCCGAGTGCCACCGGCGCCGCCGGGCCGTCGCCGCAGTCGATCCCGTCCGGCACCAGCACGTCACGCAGCCGCAGGTCGTACAACGGCCGGTCACCCAGGTCGGCCACCGTGTAGCGGAGGTCGGCGGTGCCGGATCCGGGCGCACCGGGGGCGGCGTCGACCGCCAGGCCGAGCGCGCTGACCACGCCGGTGTAGCCGGACGGGGCGGTGGCCGCCACCTCCCTGTCGGAGTGTCCGGACCGGCCGCGCGCGGTGGCGGTGGGGTCGTGGACACCGGCCTCGGCGGTGAGCCGGAGCGTGCAGACGACGGTGGCGCCGACCGCCAGCGGTCCGGCTTCGGGGCAGGGCACCGGCCGTCCGGCGTCGGTCACCCGGATCGCCCGCAGGCCGGTCTCCCCGGCGTTGGTGAGCCGGTACTCCTTCACCACGGCCGTGCCGCCCCGGACGGCGGGGCCGGGCGGTCCGGTGACGGTCACGGTGTTCACCCGGACGGCGAGCGCCAGCCCGGCGCAGTCCCCGTCCCCGGCAGGTGTCGCCGCCAGGCTCGGCAGTGCCAGCAGGAGGAGGAGCAGGAGCCGACCGCCGTGGCCACCCATCCGTGCCCCCTCGGTATCCGACGATCCGCCAACCCGTTCATCCTTGGGTCCGACCATCCTCGGAACCGGTCCGGAACACGCGGCCCCCGTCCGACACGCCGCCCGATTCACCCGCCCGGCGCTGCGGGGCGCCCGGGACCGCTCCGCCCTCGGCCGGCGCGGCCGCCGTCCGCCGCACGCCCGCCCCGCGCCCGCACGCCGCCTGAACCGGAGGCGAGCGGGAGGGCGCGGTACCCGGCCGGCGAGCGCGGGCCGTCCCGTCGGCTCTGCCCTCGGCGAATCTGCGGCGGGCAGAGAATCGCCCTGCGGGGATCCTCCGGGGGCAAGAGTGGGGTCGACGGCATCCCGCATCGACAAGGAGATCCCGATGACTCCCCTCACCACGGCCCCGCCCCGCGCGGACGAGGGCTCCCGGCCGCCCACCCGCTTCGACGACCACCTCGCGGCCCAACTGCTCGCCCAGCGGATCGTCCTCCTCGGCACGGAGGTCGACGACGTGTCGGCCAACCGGGTCTGCGCCCAGCTGCTGCTGCTGTCGGCGGAGGACCCGCGCACCGACATCTGCCTCTACATCAACAGCCCCGGCGGCTCGGTCACCGCGGGCCTCGCCATCTACGACACCATGCGGCTCATCCCGAACGACGTCTCCACCCTGGCGATGGGGTTCGCCGCCAGCATGGGCCAGTTCCTGCTCACCGTCGGGACGCCCGGCAAGCGGTTCGCGCTGCCGAACGCGCGGATCATGATGCACCAGCCCTCGGCGGGCATCGGCGGCACCGCCGCGGACATCGAGATCCAGGCGGAGAACCTCCAGTTCACCAAGAAGGCCATCGAGCGGATCATCGCCGAGCACACCGGGCAGAGCGAGGAGACGATCACCCGGGACGGCGACCGGGACCGCTGGTTCACGGCCGAACAGGCCCGGGAGTACGGGATGGTGGACCGGGTCCTGGAGTCGCTCGCCGACGTCCGCCCGGCCTCCTCGCGGCCGCGGATGGGGCTCTGACATGGGGTCGTACACGGTTCCCTACGTCATCGAGCGCACCGCACAGGGCGAGCGGTCCTACGACGTCTTCAGCCGGCTGCTGAACGAGCGGATCATCTTCCTCGGCACCGAGATCGACGACGGCTTCGCCAACGTCGTCATCGCCCAGCTCCTGCACCTGGAGTCGGAGAACCCGGAGCGCGAGATCTCGCTCTACCTCAACTCGCCGGGCGGGTCCTTCACTTCACTGATGGCGATCTACGACACGATGACCTTCGTGCAGGCGCCGATCTCCACGTTCTGCGTCGGGCAGGCCGCGTCGACGGCGGCGGTGCTGCTGGCCGGCGGAGACCCCGGACGGCGGTTCGTGCTCCAGCACGCACGGGTCCTGCTCGGCCAGCCGGCCAGCGGCGGCCGGCAGGGGACCGTCTCCGACCTCAGCCTCGCGGCCAAGGAGATGGTCCGCATCCGCTCCCAGGTCGAGGAGGTCCTCGCCCGGCACACCCGTCACGACGTGGCGACGCTGCGGGCGGACATGGACCGGGACAAGGTGCTCAGCGCCGAGGAGGCCGTCTCCTACGGGCTCGCCGACGAGGTGCTGAGCCGGCGGAACGCGCTCGTCTGACCCCGCCCGGGGCCGTGGGCGCGGGCCGGTCGGACGGCGAGCGCACGGCGGCCGGCCCGGCGGCGTGTGCCGCCGGGCCGGTCCGCGCGACGCGCGGTCGCGGTCAGGCCGCGAGGCAGAGACCGTCATGGCGCGACGGGGACGACACCCGCCCCCGGCCCACCGAGCCGTGACCCACCGAGCCGTGCGCCACCCGGCCGCGCCCGCCCCGGGCCAGCCCGCCCCGGGCCAGCCCGCCCCGGGCCAGCTCGTCCTGGGCGAGCGAGAGCAGGTCGGCGAGGCCGAGGCCCAGGGAGCGGGCGGCGGCCGCGAGCACCTCGGAGGAGGCCTCCTTCCGTCCGCGCTCCAGCTCCGACAGGTACGGCACCGAGATCCGGGCCGCCTCCGCGACGTCCTTCAACGTCCGCTCCTGGGCCAGCCGCTCGCGCCGCAGCGCGTCGCCGACGAGGTCGCGCCACAGGGGTTCCCGGGGCACGGGGGTCGGGGGGACCCCCGCCGGCCGCTGCGGGGGGCGGGCGGCCGCACCGGGGCCGGGTGAGACCGGCGGGCGCAGCGGGATGACGCGGGCTTCGTTCGGCGTAGGAGTGCTCACACCTTCAGCCTAGGGATCCCGGGCGCCGTGGGAAGGGCACGGCGTTCTGCCCTGGGTGAAGCCGCGGGGAACCGCGACCGGGCCGCGGCTCCCGCCCGTTGTCCGGGGCGTGTTCGATCGGCCGTCGACCGCTGAGGCGCCGCGCCGGCGTGGCGGGCCGCCCCGGCGCCGGACCCGCCGGCGGGTCAGCTCCTCGGGGGTGCGTCCGGCCCGCGGTGGCGGCCGGCCCGCCCGGCTCCGGGCCGGGGCCGCGTCAGTCGACGACGACGACCATCTTCCCCAGGGCCTGCCCCGCCTCCATCACCCGATGGGCCTCGACGATCTCACCGAAGCTGAAGACCCGGGTCGGGCGGCCCTTCAGGACGCCCGCCTCGACCTCGGCGCAGATCGCCTCCAGGGGCACGTCGGCGAGCGGGAACGCCGGTGTGCCCAGGACGAAGGCGCTGCCGAAGAAGCTGAGCCCGACCGCACCGGGCAGGTCGGCCATCGGGTCGAAGTCGGCCACCGGTGCGAAGCCGCCGAGGAAGCCGACCTGGCAGACCCGGCCCCGTGGGCGGACCGCGGCCAGCGAATCGCGCAGCACGCTGTTGCCGACGATGTCGAGCAGGGCGTCGACGACGAGGCCCCGGCGGCCGACCTCCGCGGCCAGGTTTCCGTCGTCGATGAGCACGTCGACGGCCCCGAGGTCCTTGAGCAGGGGCCCGTGATCCGGGTTGCGCGTGGTGGCCAGCACGTCGGCGCCGTGCCGGACGGCGAGGTTGACGGCGGCCTGGCCGAGCGAGGAGGTCGCGCCCCGGACCAGCAGCGTCTCCCCCGGCCGGAGGGCGAGGTTGCCGTGCAGGGCGCTGTGGGCCGTGGCGTACACCTCGGGCACGGCGGCCAGATCGGCCCAGGAGAGCCCGGACTCCACGGCCACCACATGGGTGGCCGGGACGGTCACCAGCTCGGCGTAGCTGCCGTTGCGGGTCCGCCCCATCCCGCCGAGGATCGCCACCACCCGGGTGCCGACGGGGAGTTCGCCCGAGGGGTCGGCCTCGACGAGGCCGGCGCACTCGATCCCGGGGACGGCCGCCACCGGGCCCCAGGCCCCGCTGCGCATGTACGCCTCGGCGTGGTTGAGACCGAACGCCTTGACCCGGACGAGGACCTCGCCGTCGGCGGGTACCGGGTCGGGCAGTTCGGTGACGGCGAGCACCTCGGGGCCGCCGTGGGCGGAGATGACGATGGCCTTCATGTCCGAACCTCATTCTTGAGTAGTCATTCAACTATGGGGCCGAAAAAGAGGGCCACCGCGTACGGTGGCCCGGGAACGCCGCGCCCGTCAGGAGAGCGCGACGAAGGCGCTGTCGACGACGGCCCGCAGGACCGCCGCGTCGGGGTTGGCCTTGCCGACGACCATCAGCCCCTGGCAGGTCGCCACCAGCAGCTTGGCGCTGCCGGCCGCGTCGAGCGAGCTCCTGACCTCGCCCCGGCGGACGGCGTTCTCCAGGGCGTGGGTCATGCAGCGCTCCAGGCGCGCCAGGTGGCCGCGCACGACGGCCGCCGCCTCGTCGTCCTCCGCGGCCTTCTCGATGGCGGTGTTGACCAGGAGGCAGCCCTGCCGCCCCTCGGGGCTGAGCAGGTCGCGGACCAGCCCGTCGAAGTAGCCGCGCACCTGCGCCACGGAGGCGCCCGGCGCCTCCAGCTCCCCGAGCTTCTGCGGGACGACCAGCTTCGAATAGCGCTCCAGGGACTTCACGAAGAGCGCGTGCTTGCCCCCGGGGAACGCGCTGTAGATGCTGCCGGGCTTGACCCCGGTCGCCTTCACCAGATCCTCGATGGAGGTCGCCCGGTAGCCGCGCTCCCAGAACCGCCGCATCGCCTGGTCGAGGACGGCGTCGGGGTCGAACTCACGTGGCCTGGGCATGGGGAAAACATACCTGAGCGCTCATTCAAGAACAAGCCCCGCACCACCCGCCGCGCGCGGTGGTCCCGCGGCGCGGCGAGGCCGAACCCGGCAATTCCGTGGTTCCCGACAAACCGTCACCTATCTTGTCAGCGCAGGGCAGTGCCCGGGGCAGCAGCGGGCGAACCGTCGTCGGTCCGCCTCGCGAGGACGCCCGGCGCAGCCCTCGTCCACGTCGTCTCGGCTCGCGGCCACGGTGCCCGGTTCCGGCTCGACCGCAGACGCGGGACCTCCCGTGAGACGTCGCTCCCGATCCGCAAGGAGGCAGTACACCGTGCAGAGAACCACACGTCTCGCCCTGGCCGTCGCGACCGCGCTCGCGACGGCCGTCGCCGGTGCCCCGGCCGTCGCCGCCTCGACCCCCGAGGCCGACCCGCACACCCGAGGCGGCCACCACGCCGTCTTCGTCCAGACCGACGACCCGGCGGGCAACCGGATCATCGCCTACCGGCGCGCGGACGACGGCCGGCTCACCCCGGCGGGCAGCTACGACACCCAGGGGCTCGGCGGCGTGCTGGACGGGTCGGTCGCCGACCACCTCGCCTCGCAGGGGTCCCTCACCTACGACCCGGAGCACGCCCTGCTGTACGCCGTGAACGCCGGGAGCGACACCGTCTCGGTCTTCTCCGTGGACGGCGACCGCCTCGCGCTGCGGCAGGTGGTCGGCTCCGGCGGACGCTTCCCGGTGAGCGTCGCCGTGCACGACGACGCGGTGTTCGTGCTCAACGCCCTGGACGGCGGCTCGGTCCAGGGCTTCACCGTCCACGACGGCCGCCTGCACGAGCGGGCCGACTGGAACCGCTGCCTGGGGCTCGACCCGAACGCCGCGCCGCAGTTCACCAACACCCCCGGCCAGGTGGGCTTCACCGGCGAGGGCGACCAGCTGGTGGTCACCACCAAGGCCAACGGCAGCAACCTGCTGGTGTTCGGCCTCGACCGTTCCGGCACCCCGGCCGACTCCCCCGTGGTGACGCACCTGCCCGGCGCCGTGCCCTTCGCCTTCGTCCCCCACGGCCGGCACGGCCTCCAGCTGGCCGAGGCGGGCACCAACGCCGTGGCCACCTTCGCCGTCCACCCGGACGGCACCGCCTCGCAGCAGGCCTTCGCGACCACCGGCCAGTCGGCGACCTGCTGGATCGTCGCCGTCCGCGACCTGCTGTACGCCTCGAACGCGGGCAGCTCGACCCTCAGCGGCTTCCGGACGGCCGACCACGGGCGGCAGTTGACCGCGCTGGGCAACACGCCCACCCACCCCGGCACCGTCGACGCGGCGGTGTCCTCGGACGGGCGCTACCTCTACGCCCAGACGGGGGTCGACGGCGTCGTGGACGAGTTCGCGATCGACCCCGACGGCTCGCTCACCGCGCTGGGCTCGCAGACCGTGCCCCAGGGGGTCGACGGCGAGGGCATCGTCGCCTTCTGACGGGCGCGCCGGCGGCTCCCGGAACGCCTGTGCTCCGCCGCCCGGTGGGCGGCGGAGCACAGGGCTGTCGGGCGGGACCGGACGCGGGATCAGAAGGTGAGGTTCCAGGCGTCGATCGTGCCGGTGTCGCCGGAGGCGCCGTCCTTGACCCGGAGCTTCCAGGTGCCGTTCGCCGCGCTCGCGGAGGCGTTCACGGTGTACGTCTTGGCGACGTTGTCGGCACTGTCGCCGTTCGCGAAGTCCTCCAGCAGGTAGACCGTGCCGTTCGGGGCGACCAGGGAGATCACCAGGTCACCGCGGTAGGTGTGCTTGATGTCCACGCCGACCTTGAGGGCGGCGGGGGCGTTGCCGGTCACGCCGGTGACGGCGATCGGGCTGTCCACCGTGGCGTTGTCGGCGATCGCCGCGTCGGTCAGGTTCTCGAAGTACGTGCCGGTCGGCGGCGTGGTGGTGCCGCCGACCGCCTTCAGCGCGTCGACCTGGCCCTCGCCGAAGAAGGCGTTGTTCGCGGTGGTGCCGGTGCAGCGGCCGTCCGAGCCGGGGCAGGCCACGTCGTTGGCCTGGGTGGCGAGGCGGGCCCGGATGCCGGCCGGGGTGAGCGTCGGGTCGGCACTGGCGATCAGCGCGGCCACGCCGGTGACGTGCGGGGAGGCCATCGAGGTGCCGCTCTTGGTCCCGTACTTGCCGCCGGGCAGGGTCGAGTAGACGCCGTTGGCGCCGTCGCCGCCGGGGGCCGCGACGTCGATGACGCCCCTGCCGAAGTTGGAGTAGGAGGCCTTGGCGCTGCCGCTGCCCATGGCGGCGACGGTGACCACGCCGGGGAGCTCGGTCGGGATGTCCAGGCAGGCGTTGCTGATGGTCCGGGTGACCGGCGTCGAGTCGTTCGGGCTCTCGCTGTCGGTCGTCTTGTTGGCCAGGTCGTAGTCGGAGTTGCCGGCCGCGGCGACCTGGAGCGAGCCCTTGCCCTCGGCGTACTCCTGGGCGCGCTTGACGCCCTCGATGATGGCCGCCTGGTCGACGTTGTCCGGGCAGTTGAACTGCCACGGGTCGGTGTAGTAGCTGTTGTTGGTCACCTTGAAGCCGTGGTCACCGGCCCAGACGAAGCCGCAGACGGTGTTCTCGGCGTAGAAGAGGGTGCTGGTCGGTTCGGCTATCCGGACCGAGGCTATCTTCACGCCCGGGGCGACGCCGACGACGCCCTTGCCGTTCTTGGCCGCCGCTATGGTGCCCGCGACGTGGGTGCCGTGGGTGTCGACGTCCCGCCAGGCGCCGGTGCGGGTGTCCGCCTTGCCGTAGGCGCAGGAGGCCGAGTCGGCGGCGTCGAAGTTCGGCGCGAGGTCCTGGTGCTGGTCGTCCACCCCGGTGTCGAGGACGCCGACCTTGACGGTGGCGGAGCCGGTGCTGACGGCCCACGCCTGGTCGGCCTTGATCTGGGTCATGTCCCAGCGGTTCGACTCGGTGAGGGTGGTGGCCGCCTGGGCCGGGTTGGCGGGAAGCGCGGGGTTGTAGGCGTCGGCCGGCACGTCGGAGGTGCGGGTCGCGCCGACCTGCTGGACACCGGCGGCGCCGCGCACCGCGGTCGCGAAACCGGCCGAGGTGGAGTGGGCCACGATCACGCCGATCGCGTCGTAGCTCGCGAAGACCGTGCCGCCGTTGGCGGTGACGGCGCTCCTGGCGGCCGCGGTGTCGGCGGGTGCGCTGATCACCAGGTAGGCGCGCGTCCCGGCGGCCCAGCCGGCGGCGACCTGCGGGGCGGTGGCGGCGGCGGGCGCCGCGGCGGCGGTCGGCACACCGGCGGCGGCGGGCACCCCGGCGGCCGTGGGGGCGGCGGCCGCGAGGGGGGCGGCGGTGGCCGTCACGCCGGGGACGGCGAGCGCCAGGGCCGAGAGGACGGCGAGCGCGGCGGCCGGGCGACCGAGCCGCCGGGATATCAGGGGTGACACGTGTGTCCTCCGATCGGCCCGTGCGTGAGGGGTTCGCACGGAGTTTGAACGCAACATGCCAGATCAGTGAGCACTTGGGGAAGGCTTTACGCGTGACGGCTTGTCACAAGCGTGTCAACTTTTGATGTCGCCCCGGGGCCGCCGCCCGCGCCCGCGTCGCCCGGCGCCCCCGCCGCCGAGCTCGTTCGCGCACGAGCCCGACTCCCCCCGCCCCCGCGGCCGTTCACCCCCGGAGCCGCGCGGTCACCACCTCCAGCACCGCGTCCCGCTGTTCGGCCAAGTAGAAGTGGCCGCCCGGGAACACCTCCAGCTCGAAGGCGCCGGTGGTGTGGCGGGCCCAGCCGCCGGCCTCGTCCAGCGAGACCCGCGGGTCCGCGTCCCCGGTCAGCGCGGTCACCGGCGGCGACACCACGGCGTCCGGCGCGCACCGGTACGTCTCGATCGCGGTGTAGTCGCTGCGCAGCGCCGGCAGGATGACGGCCCGCAGCTCCGGGTCGGCGAGGACCCGTGCGTCGGTGCCGCCGAGCTCGGACACCTCCGCGAGCAGCTCGTCGTCCGGGAGCCGGTACACCGCCGACTCCCGGGGCCGGGAGGGCGCGCGGCTGCCGGAGACGAACAGGTGGGCCGGGCCGGCCGCGCCGTCCGCTTCGAAGCGGCGCGCCACCTCGAAGCAGACGGCCGCGCCCATGCTGTGTCCGAAGAAGGTCAGCGGCAGGTCGGTCCAGGGCAGCAGCGCCTCGTACACCCGGTCGGCGAGACCGGTGACGGAGTCGATCCCGGGCTCGCCGAAGCGGTCCTGCCGGCCGGGGTACTGGACGGCGAGCACGTCGGCGTACGGCGCGAGGGCGGTCGCGTAGTCGAGGAAGTAGCTCGCCGACCCGCCCGCGTGCGGGAAGCAGACGACCCGGGCGGGCGCCGTGTCGTGGGAGTGGAACCGGCGGAACCACGGGCTCTCGGTGGCGGTACTGCGGGCCATGCGGGACGACCTCCCTGAAGACGGGTCAGCTGCTGCGCTACCTCCCCAGTGTCCCCTGCCGCCCCGCCGCGCACCACGGGCCACCCGGCACCCGCGACCGGCCCGTCGCCGCGGCGGAGCCGCGCTACCGGGCCGGCTCGGCCGGGCCGAAGCGGACGGCCTCCGCGCGTTCCCGGGAGACCCGGTCCAGCAGCAGCACCGAGGCGGCCTCCGGGGTGGGCGTGCCGGCCGCGCCCGCGGCGTGCCGGGTGAAGGCCGCCAGCAGCCGGTCGAGGCCCCGGCGGTGGCGGGCGAAGGCCCGGCGCGGGGCCCAGCGCCCGCGCTCCCGCTGACCGGCGAGCGCGGTGACGGCGCCGACGTCCAGCAGGACGAGGTGCAGTTCACGGCCCTGACGGGCGGCGACGCCGGACAGCCAGCGGCGCATCCAGGCCCGGCTGCCGCAGTCGTGCACCAGCAGCGGACCGCCCCGGCGGACGGAGGCGCGCAGCAGGCGGAAGTGCTCGATCCGGGCCCACGGCCGGTAGACCGCGTACGGCAGGGCGGCCGGCATCACCGCCGCGCAGGCCTCGTGCACGGCCCGGGGGTCGACGGTGGCGGCCGCCCCGCTCCGGTCCGACCAGCGGCGCAGCAGGGTGCTCTTGCCGCTGCCGGGGAGTCCGGAGACCACCACGACCGCGCCCGGCGGGTAGCGGACGGTGAAGGACTCACCGTCCGCGCCCCTGAGATCGACCAGGCCCCGCGGTTCCATCGCTGTCTGCGCCCCCTGCCGTACCGCGGTCCGCCCGCCCGGCGTGGTCGGCCTGTCCATGGTGCTCACTCATCCCCGTCGGTGCCCGACCTGGAACGATAACAACACCGACCGCCCTCCGGACCGCACGGTCCCCGGCCCGGCCCCCCGGCCGCTCCCCCGACCCGGCCGCCGGACGGCGGGGTGATGTGATGGACTGTCAGATCCTACGCGGGTATCGGGAGTCGGGAGACGGCGCGTGACGAGGACGCGGACGGCGCGGACGGCGGGGCCGGCGCGGCCGGCGGGGCCGGCGGGGCCGGCGGGGCCGGCGGCGGGCACCGGGAGGGCCACGCACACCGGGCTGGTCCTCGACGGGCTGGCCCGCGATCCGGCCCGGGTCGCGCTGCGGTACGGCGAGTCGTCGCTGACGGCGCAGGAGTGCCTGGACGACGTGCACCGGTTCGCCCACGCGCTGGCCGCCACCGGTCTCGGGCGCGGCGACGGCGTCACCGTGCTGGCCGGGAACCGGCCGGAGGCGGTGCTGGTGCGCCTGGCGGCGAACCTGATCGGCTGCCGGGTCGCGATGCTGCCCACCGACCGGTCGGTGGGGGACCAGGTCGCGATGGCCGAGGAGGCGCGGACCGCCGCCTTCGTCTTCGCCCCGGAGCGGTTCACCGCGGCCGCGCGCCAGCTCGCCGGGGCGCTCCCCGCCGCGCTGCCGCTGGCCCTCGGCCCCACCCCGGTCGGGGCGGACCTCACCGCCCTGGCCGCGCCGCTCCCGCCCGTCCCGCCGGCACCCCGCTGGCGGCCGGACGACGTGATGGCGATCCGGTTCACCGGCGGCTCGACCGGCCGGCCGAAGGGGGTGCTGCGCCGCTTCGCCCGGCCGCCCCGGCCGGAGCTGGTGGCGGCGTCCACCTTCCTGCTCTGCACGGCCCTGTGCCACGGCGGCGGCACCACGGCCGACCTGGCCCTCGCGGCGGGCGGCACGGTGGTGCTCCAGGACGGCTTCGAGGCCGAGGCGGTCCTGGCGGCCGTCGAGCGGTACCGGGTGTCACGGGTGTACCTGCCGCCGCACCTGCTCTACCGGGTGCTCGACCACCCCGCACTCGCCCGGACCGACACCGGCAGCCTGCGCCGGGTGACGTACACCGGGTCCCCGGCCGCCCCGGAACGGCTGGCGGAGGCGACCCGCCGGATCGGCCGGGTGCTGCACCAGACGTACAGCCTGACGGAGTGCGGGCCGGTCACCCGGCTCACCCCGGACGAGCACCTCGATCCGAGGCTGCTGACCACCGCCGGGCGGCCGCTCCCGGACACCGAGGTCCGGATCGTGGACGAGGCGGGCGCGCCACTGCCGGCCGGCCGGACCGGGGAGATCTGCGTGCGGACGCCGACGGTGATGTCCGGCTACTGGCGTGATCCGGCGCTGACGGCCCGGGTGCTGCGCGGCGGCTGGCTGCACACCGGGGACCTGGGCAGCCTGGACGCGGCCGGGTACCTGACGGTGGCCGGGCGGCTGGGGCCGATGGCGATCGTGGACGCGCACAACGTCTTCCCGCGCGATGTCGAGCGGCCGCTGCTGGCGCATCCGGCGGTGCGGGAGGCGGTGATGTTCGCGACCACCGGCCCGGACCGGCTGGAGCGGGTGCACGCCGCGGTCACCACCCGGCCCGGGGCGGGGGTGACGGCGCGGCAGCTGCACCGGTGGGCGCGGGAGCGCGGCGGTCCGCACGGTGATCCGTCGACGATCCTGGTGCTGCCGGAGCTGCCGCTGAGCGCGACCGGGAAGCCGGACTTCGACGCCCTGCGGACCCTGCTGGCGCAGGCGGGACCGGAGGAGGGACGGGAGGCCCCGGGGGCGGACGACGGGGTGACGGGCGGCGGGGCCGCGGGCGGCTGACGGGGTCGCGGGGGCGGGGTCACGGGCGGCGAGGCCGCGGGGGGCTGACGGGGGCGCGCAAAGGCTCCGGGGGCGCGTGGCGAGGAACACCGCGCGCCGCCGACGCTTCGAGTGCCCGCGCGTGCTCCCGGTGCTGCGGCGGATGTCCCACGGAACCGCCCGTGGACACTCGATCCTACGGCGCGTCCTGCCGATATCCCCGGCACAACTCCCGTCGCACCGCCCACCGGAGGCATCTGCCGTGACCTGGCTCCGCGTCCTCACCGCGCTCGGCATCCTCGCCGTGGCGGCCAGCGCCGTACTCGTCTTCGCGCTCTGCACCGCCGCCGCCCGGGGCGACCGCGGCAGGCGCGGCGAGCCGGAGCGGGACCTCCGCTCCGAGGCCGAGCGCAGCGGGCTGATCCGACGCATCGGCGACGACGGCTGACCTCGCCTCGCCACTTCCAAAGCCCTTGCCCGGCAGACCAGTTGGCAGGACCCTCAAGCCATGGGCGCGCGCGGCGCCGCGGCAGGGGGGCCGAGCGATGGGGTGGGACGCGTACTTCTGGATCTCGGCCGGGCTGACGCTCGCGGCCTGGCTCGTCGGCCTGGGTGGCGCGATCGCGAGGGACCACGCGGTCGAGCGGGCGGTCCGCCTCGACCGGCAACTGCCGCTGCTCGACGTGGCCTTCCTGGCCGGCGGCCCCGGCCGGGTGGTGGACACCGCCCTGGTCGCCCTGGAGGGCGGGGGACGGCTGGTGGTCTCCCGGGCGGGGCAGGTCACCCTGACCGGCACCGGCACCACCGCCGACGACCCGGTCGAGCAGGCCGTGATCGACGCCACCGGCCCGCTGCGGCGCGCGGAACTCGCCACCCTGCGGGCCGAGGTCGCCCGGAGCGCCGCCGTCCAGAGCATCGGCGACCGACTGGAGGCGGATCGGCTGCTGATCAGCCGCAAGCTGCGGCGCCGCTACGCCCGCAGCCGGCTGGTGCTGCTGGCCGCACCGCTCGGCCCGCTCCCGGTGGCGGCCGTAGCGGGCGCGGTCGTCCTCCTCGACGGCTCCGCGCACCGGCCGAACTGGCCGGGCATGCTGATCGTGACGGGGGCCGCGGTGCAGATGACGGTGATCGTCCGACTGGTCGACCCCGGAGGCGACCGGGTACCGCGCTGGGTGCGCCACAAGCTCCGCGAGATCGGCGCCTCGACCAGCCGCTCGACCCAGTTCAACCGCGAGTACGTCGTTCCGGAGGTCCTGTTGGCCACGGGCCTGACGGTGCTGGGCGCGGTCGCGGTCAACGGGGTGCTGTCGGTGAAGGACGAGGCGCTGCAGACGGCCCTGGTGGCCGCTGCCGCCCAGCAGGCGGCCGTGCCGGGCCAGATGGCGTCCGGCACCGGCCGGCAGGGCGGCGACGGCGGGGCCGGTGTCGGCGGATGGTGCGGCGCCTCCGGCGGCGACGCGGGCTCGGGGCACGGGTGCGGGGCGTCCGCCTGCGGCGGGTCCTCGGGGTGCGGCGGCTCCTCCGGCTGCGGGGGGGAGCGGCTGCGGAGGCTGTGGCGGCTGCGGGGGCGGCATCTGACGTCGCGTCGAGCGGCCGGAAGCGGGTAGCGGGTAGCGGGTAGCTGCTTCGGGCCCACCCGTAGCGGGCACGCTATCGACGCCAGGACACAAGGTGTCCTAGGGTGAACGATGTGTCCTCGCCCGTCGCTCCCGGCGGGCGGCACGGCGGCCACGCCTGCCCAACGGCCGCGCCGTGCCCGGGCGTTCCCCTACGAAGGAGAAGCACAGCCGATGGCAGAGACCCTCACGGCCACCAAGGCGGAGCTGGTGGACCTCGCCCACCGCAGAATGCAGAGCGCCATCCCCGACAACGGCTGGACCACCCGGCAGAAGCTCGCGCTCACCTGCCGGATCCTGTTCGACGCCGGACACGACTCCGGCCTGGCCGGCCAGATCACCGCCCGCGCCGAGGAACCCGGCACCTACTACACCCAGCGGCTCGGCCTGGGCTTCGACGAGATCACCGAGTCCAACCTGCTGCTGGTGGACGAGGACCTCAACGTCCTGGCGGGCGAGGGGATGGCCAACCCCGCCAACCGCTTCCACAGCTGGGTCTACCGGGCCCGCCCGGACGTCGAGTGCATCATCCACACCCACCCGCTGCACATCTCCGCGCTGTCGATGCTGGAGAAGCCGCTGATCGTCTCGCACATGGACCTCTGCCCGCTCTACGACGACTGCGCGTTCCTGGAGAAGTGGCCCGGCATCCCGGTCGGCAACGAGGAGGGCGAGATCATCACGGCCGCGCTCGGCGACAAGCGCGCCCTGCTCCTCGCCCACCACGGACAGCTGGTGGCCACCGGCACCGTCGAGGAGTCCTGCGTCCTCGCGGTGCTGTTCGAGCGGGCCGCCCGGCTCCAGCTGCTGGCCTCGGCCGCCGGACGGATCCAGTTGATCCCCGAGCTGCTGGCCCGCGAGGCGCACGACTGGATCTCCACCCCCAAGCGCGGCCAGGCGTCCTTCGCCTACTACGCCCGCCGCGCCCTGCGGGCCGGCCACGGCGACGCGCTCGACTCCCTCGCCCCGGAAGGCGGTCGCTGACATGGCCGGTCCGACCCTGGAAGGGATCATCGCCTACCCGGTGACCCCGTTCTCCCCCACCGACGGCGGTCTCGACACCGCACGCCTGGGCACCCTGATCGACCGGCTGGTCGAGGCCGGCTGCCACGCCGTCGCCCCGCTCGGCTCGACCGGGGAGAGCGCCTACCTCGACGACCAGGAGTGGTTCACCGCCGCCGAGGCCTCGGTGGCGGCGGTGGCCGGGCGGGTGCCCACCGTGGTGGGCATCGCGGACCTCACCACCCGCAAGGCCGTCCGCCGGGCCCGGTTCGCCGAACAGGTCGGCGCCGACGCCGTGATGGTCCTGCCGCTGTCGTACTGGAAGCTGGACGAACGCGAGATCGTCCGCCACTTCACCGAGGTCGCGGGCGCCGTCTCCGTCCCCGTGATGATCTACAACAACCCGGCCACCAGCGGCGTCGACCTCTCCCCCGAGCTGATGGTCTCGCTGGTCGAACGGGTCGAGAACATCACCATGGTGAAGGAGAGCAGCGGCGACGTGCAGCGGATGCACCGGCTCAGCCAGCTCACCGGCGGCGAGCTGCCGTTCTTCAACGGCAGCAACCCGCTGGCCCTGGAGGCGTTCGCCGCCGGCGCCGCCGGCTGGTGCACCGCCGCGCCCTGCCTGATACCCGAGGCGGTGCTCGAACTCCACCGGGCGGTGCGGGTCGGCGACCTGGACGCCGCCCGGCGGTCCTTCTACCGCCAGCTGCCGCTCCTGCAGTTCATCCTGCGGGGCGGCCTGCCCACCACCGTGAAGGCCGGCCTGGCCCTGCGCGGGCTGGACGTCGGCGTGCCACGCCAGCCGCTGCTACCGCTGGACGACGAACGCACCAGCCACCTCAGCGAGTTGCTCGCCGCACTGGACTGACGACGCGTCAGGGCAGGCTGGGCACCCGGTCCGACGGGCCGGCCGGGTCGTCGTGGATCACCACGAGGATCGCGGCCGGCTCCGGACCGGTGCTCCGGCAGCGGTGCGGCAGCGACGAGTTGAAGTAGACGCTGTCCCCCGGGGCGAGCCGGACCGTCCGCTCGGGGAACTCCAGCTCGACCGCCCCGGCATGGACGAAGAAGAACTCCTCACCCGCGTGCGACTTGAAGGGCGAGTCGCCCAGCTCCAGCGGCGGGTACATCATGAACGGCACCATCCGCTTGCCGCTGAGACCGGTCGCGATGCCCTCGTAGTGCGGGGCGCCGGGGCCCGTGCCGTCGGCCATCGGCGTCCGCTCGCCGGCCCGGACCACCGTGATCAGCTCGGGCTCCACGTCCTCCGCGAACAGGCGGCCGACGTCGACCTTCAGCGCGTGTGCCAGCTTGAGCGCGGTCGAGATGGAGGGGTCGCTGAGCCCCCGCTCCACCTTGGAGAGGTAGCTCTTGGTCACCCCGACCTGGGCCGCCAGCGCCTCCAGGCTCAGCCGGTTCTGCTTTCTCAGCACTCTCACGCGGCTGCTCATGCGGTACCTCTCGCCCCGGAACGTCCGGTCCAGTATCCCATCGCGCCCGGCCCGCCGCCCCGGGGCCGGGCGTCGGGGGCGGCCGGGCGGCGGGTGCGGCCGGGCGGACGCGTCAGTGGCCCGCGATGTCGTCCGGGCGGACGGCGATGTGGTCGGTGCCCAGGTCCACCGCGACCCGGTGCTCCATCCCCAGCGCCTCCAGGAACTTGACCGGCAGCTGCACCCGGCCGGTCCGGTCCAGCATCACGTACTCGGTCTCGTTCACCGACTCCTCGCCGTACTCGTCGGTCACCGTCCGCCGCAGCACCTCACTGCTGGTACGGCCGTCCCGGATCGCGACCGTACGGCGCACCTCACCGGCGACCATCGGGTCGTGGGTGACGATGACGACGGTGGCACCCAGCTCGCGGTTGACGGTGCGGAAGGTCTCGAAGATCCCCGCCGCGGTCTCGGAGTCGAGCTCACCGGTCGGCTCGTCGGCGAGCAGGACGGGCGGGTTGTTGGCCATGCCGACGGCGATCGCCACCCGCTGCTGCTGGCCGCCGGAGAGCTCACCCGGGCGCCGGTGCGCGAGGTCGCCCAGGTCCATCGCCTCCAGGAGCTCGGCGACCCGGGCCGCCTGCTGCCGGGAGCGGGCCGCGCCGCCGCCGCGGCCCCGCAGCTGCATCGGCAGCGCGATGTTCTCGGCCGCGGTGAGGAACGGCAGCAGGTTGCGGGCGGTCTGCTGCCAGATGAACCCCACCACCTCGCGCCGGTAGCGCAGCCGCTCCCGCGCCGACATCTCCAGCAGGTCGCAGCCCGCCACGGTGGCCGTCCCCGCGGTCGGCACGTCCAGCCCCGCCAGGATCGTCAGCAGCGTCGACTTCCCGCTGCCCGACGCGCCCACCAGGGCCACCAGGTCGCCCTGACGGATCGTCAGCTCAAGGCCCTGGAGCGCCTGCACCTCCACGCCCTCGGCGCTGAAGATCCGCACCAGGCGCTCGCAGACGATCGCCGCGTCCCCCGCGACCACCCGCGGCGCCGAGGCCGCCAGCGCCCGCTCCCGCAACTCGTCGAGCGTCGGGCCCTCGACGACCGCCCCGCCCTCGGACACACTGCTCACCACTGATCTCCTGTCGCCGCTGCGCCTGGGTGCGCTCCTGGTCGCGATTGCCACGCGTTGGTCCCCCTGCCGAACGCCCGGCCGGGGGCCCCGCCACCGCCGGACGCCCCGCCGCCGAACGCCCCGCCGCCGGCCGGTGGCCGCGCGGGCCGGGTGCCGGTCATCGCTGGTCCCCCGCCCGCAGTTCGGTGCTGATCTGGCGCCGGCCGGAGATCAGCGCCTCGGCCAGCACACCCGCGGTGACCAGCGCCGCCAGACCGAGGACCTGGAACAGCACCGGCAGCAGCGCCGGCCGCAGCCCGGTCGGAACCGGTGCGCCGACCAACGCGGACAGGTCGATCGCCGGACCGAGCAGGGCGACCGCGATCCACGCCACCGCGCCGCCGCCGACGGCCGCGACCAGGGTCTGCGGCAGCGTCTCGGCCACGATCAACGCCAGCCCCTGCCGGGGCCGCAGCCCCATGGTGCGCAGCCGTGCCAGCACGGCCGCCCGTTCCGGAGCCGCCCGGAGCAGCGTCAGCAGGACGGCGAGCAGCGCGAACCCGGCAGCACCGATCACCGCCGCCCAGAACAGCCGGGCCGCCGAGTGCTGCAACGGGTCGTTCGCCAGCTCGGCGGAGCGGGCGGCACTGGTGCGGACCAGGTACCCGGTCGGCACCGCGTCGACGTCCGACTCGGCCGGTGCCTGGGCCGCCGGGGCGGCCCCGGACGGCGAAGGCGCGGCGGTCGGCCCGGGCGTCGACGCCGAGGCCGAGGCCGACACCGCGGCGCCCTCCGGGGAGCCGTCGCGCAGCCCCACCGGTGCCAGCTCGCGCATCAGCCCCTTCAGCTGCCGCTCGTCGATGTCGCCGGTGGCGAACCACAGGTTGGCACGCTTGAGTTCGGGAAAGCGCGCGGTCGAGGGGCCGGCCGGGAGCACCACGAAGCGTCGGGTGGAGCTCTCCAGTGCCGGGGTGCCGTCGAGGGTACCGGCCGATTTGGCGAGCAGCTCCCACCCGTTGGGCATCCGCAGCCGGTAGCCCCCGTCACCGATCCTCCGCGCGAGTTCGGTGCTGAACAGGGCCGGTACGGGGGTGTCGATCCCGCCGTCGTCACCCGCGAGGACGGCCGGGTCGAAGGCGCCGCGACCGACGGACCGGGACAGCTCGGCGTACGTCCGCGGGTCCACGACCAGGGTGCTGACCCGGATCGGCCCGGCGTCGCTGCCCAGCAGGAACACGTCGTTGTCCCACCACACGGCGGTGGCCGTCCGCACCCCGGGCAGCGCGCCGGCCGCCGTGAGGAAGCCGGGCGGGAGCACGGCGCCGGTCGGTGCCCCGACGACCGCGTCGCCACCGACCGCGCTCCGGACGGCCTGCGCCCGGCCACGGTCGACGGCGTCCAGCACGGTGGCGCCGAACCCGGCCGTCGTGACCGCCAGCATCAGCGCGAACACCGGCAGCACCGACGGACGCGGCCGGCCGCCCGATCCCCGCGCGGCCCGCGCCAGGCCCAGGAAGCCGACCACCCCCGAACCCCGGCCCGCCGCCCGCGCCAACAGGCCCACCAGCACGGGCTGCACCCGGGCCAGCACCAGCCCACCCGTCAGCGCCAACAGCAACGGCGCCGCCACCAGCAACGGGTCCAGCCCGTCGCCGGGCGGCACCACACCCCGGCGCCGGACCTCCAGCACCGCCGCGACCGTCACCGCCCCGACCACCAGCTCACCCACCAGCCGGCGCCAGCCACCCGGCGCACGCCGCGCCGACCACAGCAGCGCCGCCCGGACCGGCAGACCCAGCGCCGCGAGCAGCAGCACCACCAGCGCCGCGACCATCGATCCCCACCACCGGGGGGTCGGCAGCCACCACCACACCAGTCCGGTCGCCACCACCGCGGCCGGCACCACGGTCACCGCGCCCTCGCCGAGCAACCGCCGCACCACCCCGCCCCGCGAACCGCCGCGGGCCTGCAGCAGCGCCAGCTCACCGTGCCGCCGGTCCCCGGCCAGCCCCGCCGCCAGGCAGAGCACCACCACGGCCACCCCGGCCAGCCCGGCCGGACCGACCGCCGCCAACGGCGCCGCCGCGTCCCGGCGCGCCACCGCCTGCCCGAACAGCTCGGGCAGCTCCGAGCCGACCCGCAGGTCCTCGCGGCCGGTCAGCGCGGTGAGTCGCAGCGCCGTGGAGCCGGCGAGGTAGGAGGAGATCTCCTCCTTGGTCCGGTCCAGCTGGTCGGCGCGCAGGGCGGCGGTGTCGACCGGCAGCCGCCAGAAGTCCGTCGCGCCGCCGCCCCACGGGGCGATCCGGTCCGTCGCGTCGGGGGAGACCACACCGCCGGTGCGCCATTTGACCTTGGCGGTGGCCTCCCGACAGGCCCGCTCGGGGCACGGCAGGCCCACCCAGTACGGGTCGTCGGGGTCGTTGGCCACGTAGACGCCGACCACATCGGCCCGGACCGGCTCGCCGGTGAGCGAGGATCCGGCGTCGACGAGGTCGCCGAGGTGCATGCCGATGGTGTCGGCGGCGGCCTTGCTGATCGCGATCGGCACCGGGCCGTCGCCACCGCCGGCGCCGGGCCACTGGCCGGCCACCAGGGTGACCCGGTCGGTGAGGCCGTGCAGCGAGACCAGGTCGAGCTGGGGCGGCACCTCGTCGGGGCGTGCGTACCCGGTGTTGAGCATCGGGCGCGACTTGTTGCTGCGCGTTCCGTAGACCGGGCCGCTCGCCGCGAACCGGAAGGTCTCGTTCGGGTAGGAGGCGAGCTTCGCCGCCACCCTGTCCAGGTCGGCGGCGTCGTACTGGTGGCGCCCGGTGGCCAGCAGGCTGGTCCAGGACGGGCCTCGGTCGTGCAGGAACTCGCGCAGCGCGTCGTCGGTGCCCCGGTCGACGGCGCGCGGGAAGGCGGCGGCCAGCAGGACGGTGACGAAGGCCAGCGCGGCCATCAGCGCGGCGGCCAGCGGCGCCGTCCGCAGCCTGGTCCGCACCCAGGGCGCGGGGCGGTGCTCCGGCCTCGGCGCGGGGCGAGGGGTACCGGTGTCGGCCGGGGTGGTCACATCTCCTCCACGTACCGCAGCCGGGCGGCCACGTCTCGACGGCGGCGGCGCCCACTCAGGGAGGCCGACAGCAGGGCAACGGCCGTGATCGCGGCCGCGAGCAGCAGGGCCGGGCCCAACGGCAGGTCGACCAGCACCTCGGGCACCGGCCGGTGGGCGGACGGGGTGAGCACCACCAGCGGCACCACCAGGTGGACGGTCAGGGCGCCCAGGGCCAGCCCGACCAGGCTGCCCAGCGCGACCAGCACGCCCTGCTCGGCGGCGACCGTCCGGCTCAGCCGGCGCCGCGGGGTGCCGAGCGCGAGCAGCACGGTGAACTCCCCCGCGCGTTCGCGGGCCGAGGCCGCCGCCGCCGCGGCGAAGCCGATCGCCGCCAGCACGGCGCTGACCAGGGCGATCGCGGCGAGCGCGTTCTGCGGCGCGGCACCGACCGGGTCCGCGAGCAGCTCAGCCGCCACCTCGTCGCGGACCACCAGCTGCTGCCCCCCCGGTTCGGCGCGCAGCTTCGCGGCCGCCGCCGCCGGCACCCCGTCCCCCGGCCCGGTGGCGGGCAGCCACCACTCGGAGACGGCCGGCAGCTGCCGGCCGCCCGCGCCGATCTGCCGCGCGACGGTGGCCAGGTCGACGACGACCGCCCGGTCCCCGACCACCGGCAGCGACTCGACCACGCCCGTCACCTCGACCTGAAGCGTGACGCTCGCGAACGGCACCTGGACGAGGTCGCCGACCGCCGCTCCCACCGCGGTCAGATAGGCGCGGGTGGCGACCCCGGAGATCCCCTTCGGAGCCGGGGCGCCGGCGGGGGCGACGATGGCCTCCGCGCTGTTCCTGCCGCCGTGCCCCTTCTCGTAGTGGAGCTTGAGCAGCTGCCGCTCGCCCTCGCCCTCCGCCACCGGTAGGACCGCGGAGGAGGACAGCTCGTCGTCCGAGGCGGCGACGGTGGTCCAGGCGAGGCCGGCCGGGGCGGCGACGGGGGTGGCCGGTCCGGTGGCGCTGTCGGCGAGGCCGATCCGCCCGACGGTCAGCGTGCCGCTGAGCGGGACGACGCGGTCCGAGCCGAACACCACGACCAGCCCGGCCATCGTGAGCGGCGCGGCGGCGGAGCCGACCGGCGCGCCGGTCAGCGCCGAGAGGTCGGCGGTGGCCACCGCGCCGCCCTGCTCGGGGACCCCGGCCAGCGGGGCCCGGAAAGTGGCGCCGAACCGGTCGCGCAGCATCAGCCAGACCTCGGGGCGCGCGTCTGCCTGGGCGGCCGGCACATTGGTGAGCTCGACGTCGATGCGCCGGGGGCTGCCCGGCAGCGGGAGCCCGGCCTGCGCCCCGGTCGGGGCCGGCCCGGCCAGCGGCGCGAACACCTCCCGGGCGCTCTGCCCGCCCAGCAGGTCCGCCCGCACCGGCACCCGGTCCGCGAACCCGGCGGCGTCCAGCGCCAGCAGCTGACCCGCCGCACCGCCCGGCAGCGAACTCTCCTGCCGGACCACCGGAACCAGCCGCTCACCGCCCGGCAGCGCCCCGTACCGGCCGCCCTGCCCCATCGACGCCGTCGCCGACCCGAAGATCCGCAGACCGCCCGCCGACACGAAGTCCGCCTGGTCCCGCTGCGATCCCGACCAGCTGGCATGCTGACCCAGCGCCAGCACCCCCGTCGACACCGCCAGCACCAGCAGCAGCACCGGCCCCGCGGCGCGCCCGGGCCGGCGTGCCAGCTGCCACCCCGCCAGGGCCGGCGCCAGGCCCCGGCCCCGCGCCGCCAGCCTGCCGCCCAGCCGGGCGGCGAACGGCAGCAGCCGCAGCACCAGCAGGGTGCCGGCGCACAGCAGCAGCGTCGGAGCCGCCACCAGCACCGGGTCCAGGCCCAGCTTGCCGTCGGAATCCGCCGACAGCCCGCCGCTGTAACGCGCCAGCTGGAAGTAGGCCAGCACCGCCAGCGCCACCACCGCGAGGTCGGCACCCGAGCGCACCGCGCCCGCCACCAGCGCCTGCCGGCGCCCCGCCCGGCGCAGCACCGCGCCACCCGCGCCGCGGAACACCGCCGGAGCCGCCGTCAGCACCACACAGGCCAGCGCGCACACACCCGCGACCGGCCACAAGGTCCAGCTCAGACCGGTGTCCAACGGTACCCGGGACAACGCGCCGAACCGAGTCAGCGCCCGCAGCAGCACCGGGACCAGCAACGGCGCCAGCACCGCCGCCGGCAGCGCCAGCAGCACCGACTCCGCCGCCGAGAACGCGCCCAGCCGCACACCCGAGGCACCGCGCGCCGCGAGCAGGGCGTTCTCCCCCACCTGCCGGGCCGCCATCAGGTGCACCACCAGCAGGAGCACCGCGGCGGCGAGCACCACCAGTTGCAGCGCGCCGATCAGCAGGGTGGACCGGGCGACCAGCGCGCTGGAGTCCAGTTCCTGGAGGAACAGCGGCAGTTCGGTCGAGACCTGGAGGCCGGCCGAGGTGCCGAGCTCCGCGGCGAGGCCCGCGGCACGGTCCCGGACGGCGGCGGCCTCGGCGGCGCGGACGGTGGAGAAGTCGGCGCCGAGCAGCCAGCTCCGGCCGTTCTGCGGAACGCCGGCGGCGGTGAAGGCGCTGTCGTCGACCAGCAGCGGCCCGTAGGTGGTGAAGCCGCCGACCAGGATCTCGCGGCCGCCCACCGGGTCCAACCGCCAGTACGGGTCGGCGAGATCGGTGGCGCGGTAGACGCCCGTGAGCCGGACGGTGAGCGGCGCGCCGCTCAGGCGGTCGTCCAGCCGGACCTCGGCGGGCAGCGCCCCGGCGCTCAGGCCCAGCCTCGCGAGCGCCGCCTGTGGCACGGCCGCCTGGACCGGCCCGGCCCCGGCCGCGGCCGCCGCCGGCCACGCGCCCGCCACCAGGGTGACCCGCTCGTGGTCGAGCGTGGCGAGGAGGGTGAGATCGGTCTGCTTCACGGCGGCCTGGCCGGCGGCGGGAGCGGTGGCGGCGGCCGGAAGGCCGTAGGAGCGGCTGCGGGTCAGGCTCTCGTGGTGCACGGGCAGTCCGCCGAAGAGCCGGCCGACGTAGCCGGCGACCGCCGCGTCGTCGGCGGCCCGCTTGTCCTGGCCGTGCTCGGCCTTGACCAGAACGGTGGTCCGGGCGGCCTGGCCGGGTGCCTGAAGCGCCTGCCGCAGCCCCGCCTCCCCCACGGTGCGGTTGAAGGCCACCAGCGCGGTGAGCACCGCCGTGGTGATCAGCACCGTGAGCAGGACGGCGCCGGCCAACGGCAACCGCCCGCGCAGACGGCGCACGACGAAGCCGAGCATCCTGTTGCCTCCCCCGGAACATCCCGGTCGCGCCCGGCGCCGCCGTCCGGGCACTCTCCAGCCACGGGATGGACGCCTGTTACGCACCGCTACGGTGATCACCGGCGCTTGATCACCGGATAGCGGACGATGCTGTCAGATTCGCTCTCCAAACGGAAGGGACTTGCGCGAATCATGTAACTAGTGAGCAAATTCTCCGCGTTGGCAGTACATCGGACCCCCACCCGGCGGGACAGGGACAACGGGCCGGCCGTGGCACGCGGTTCGACGTTCGATCAAAATGCCATGCACACCTCAGCTTGAACGCCCGTCATCAGTACTTCACTTCAGTCGAGGAACACCCAGGGGGACGCCCAATGACGCAGCAACCGGCCGCCACCGTCACCACCGACATGGTCACCGTCACCGACCTCACCCACAGCTTCGGCACCGGCGACCGCACCGTCCACGCCCTGCGCGGCGTCTCCTTCACCGCCCGGCGCGGCGAACTCACCGCCCTCAAGGGCCGCTCCGGCTCCGGGAAGACCACCCTCCTGAACCTGGTCGGCGGCCTCGACACCCCCACCGGCGGCACCATCACCCTCGACGGCACCGACCTCGCCGGCCTCGACGAGAACCAGCGGCTCGCCCTGCGCCGCGACCGCATCGGCTTCGTGTTCCAGTCCTTCGGCCTCATCCCCGTCCTCACCGCGAGCGAGAACGTCGGGATCCCGATGCGCCTGCGCAACGTCCCGACCCCCCAGCGCGAGGAGCGCGCCCGCACCCTCCTCGCCCTCGTCGGCCTGAGCGACCACGCCAACCAGCGCCCCGCCGAACTCTCCGGCGGACAGCAGCAACGCGTCGCCATCGCCCGGGCCCTGGCCAACCAGCCCGACCTCATCATCGCCGACGAACCCACCGGCCAACTCGACTCCGAGACCGGCCGCGCCATCATGGAACTGCTGCGCGCCGTCGTGCGCAGCGAAGGCGTCACCGCCCTCGTCGCCACCCACGACCCCACCCTCATGGAACTCGCCGACCACGTGATCGAACTCCATGACGGCCGGATCACCGAACCCACCCCCTGACCCGGCGGGTCGGCCCTTTCGGGGCAGCGGACCGTGCCCGGAGAGGCACGGCCCGCTGCCCGGCCGGCCCCGGTCCACCAGCTCAGAGCGTCCTGAACGTCAGAGCACCCTGAACTCAGAGCACCCTGAGCGCGGACTCGCAGGCGCGGCACCGACGGGTCCGCTGGGACGGCGGGTACCAGGGCTGCCCCGGCCCGGACGGCCGGTAGTTCTCGCGCTCCAGGTCGCCCGTGCCGATCCCGCAGAACGTGACCGGCCCCGGGTCCTCCGGCACCTCCGGGTCGGCCGGGGCCGCGTGCACCCAGCGGATCCGGGCGCCCACGTCGACCTCTCCCGCGTCCAGCACCTCCGTGGACGGCTCCAGCTCGACCAGTACGATCACTCCGCTCATACCTCGACCCTGCCCCCGCCCCGCACCGGCCGCATCCCGACCGCCGGGGCGGCGCCCGGAATCCCCGCCGGAGCGAATACCCGAATCCGGAGCCGGACCCGCCGGAATCCGCCCCGCACCGGAATTCCCGCGGGCCCGGACAAGGCGGAGCGCATTCCGAAGTACGGCGGCTTGCAATTCCCGGACCGCACCGCCGAGCGGCCGAAATCCCCCGCCACCAGGGCCTCACCGCGGAACACCCGGTCCGTCGCCGGGAATCACCCCCGCCCCGGGAAAACGCTCTCCCCGGACGGGAGCGCGGGGCGCCGGACGGCGGCGGACCGGGCATTCCTCAGGCGCGCTGCCGGTCGATCTCGGCCTGGGCCTGCCTGGCCGCGTCGGCGAGGATCTGCGCCGCGTCTCCCCCGCCGACGACCTTCACGGCGGCCGCCGCGAACAGGGTGTTCACCGTGCTGTTCCACAGGGCGGGGCTGTACCTGCCGCACTTGGCGGCCAGGTCGACGGCCTCCTGCGCCGTACCCCCGCGCAGTTTGTCCGTGCTCGCGGCCGGCCAGCCACCGGCTGGCCGGCTGGGACAGCGTGTTCAGCCGTTCGGCCCACGACGACGTGCAGGGTGCGCGGGCCATGGACGCCTTCGACGCGGTCGAGTTCGATGCCGCTGGTCGCGGAGGGGCCGCTGATCCAGGCGGTCGGCCGCACCGGGTCGAGCAGACCCATCGCGTCGGGGACGTCGGGAACGATCTGGTCGGCACCGACCACGCAGACGTGCGGGTCGGCGTCGTCCTCCCGGACGGGCCCCGCGGGTGACGCCCGCCCGCTCGCTCGGCGGCGGCATCACCGCTCCGGGATGCGGCCGCACATCACGTTGCCGGGCTCCGCCGGGTCGGCGCTGATCCAGAACTGCGCCCACAGGAGCGCGAACTCGGCCCGGCTGAGGTACCCGTCACCGTCCAGGTCGAGCAGTTCGAAGACGTCGTCGGTCGCCACGCTCCGGCCGTGCCAGATGTCGACCAGACTGCGGTGCTCGGCGCGCGAGATGCGGCCGTCCCCGTTCTCGTCCACGGCGTCGAAGACGGTGTCGGCCGTCGCCGTGACGACCTCGCGCAGGGCGGGGAGCCGGTCGACGAGCGCCAGGAACTCGTCCATGTCGACCGTGCCGTCGTGGTCGGTGTCGGCGACCGTGCGCAGGTGGTCCCACCAGCCCGTCATGAGCGCCTCGACCCTGGCCCTCAGCCCCGCGTCCCGCTGGACGGCCGGCAGTCGGCTCCACCGTTCCGCCAGGGCCCCGAAGACGCTCTGCCGCAGGCAGCCGTCCCCGTCCGTGTCGAACGCGGCGAAGACGTTGCGGAGCTTGCGCTGCTGGAACTCGCTGGCCATCGACGGACCTCCCCTGTGCCGAACCGCTGCCGTACCGAAACCGCTGCCGTACCGAACCGCTGCGCCACCACGCGTGGCGGCAGGATGGTGACGATAAGCGGCCGCAGCGGGCACCCGCCGGACTTCGGCGAAGAACCGGAGAATCCCGGCAGATCCATCGCCACCTGTGCTAGAAGCCGCCCCGCCCGGGGAGTTGAGCGACCCTTGGGCCGGGGTACGTGCCGGGGACGGCGCTCGGCCGGGCGGGGAAGGAGCAGACTGTGTCGGAGCAACGGCGGTCCGTCCTGCGGTACACCTGGCGCGGGAGCGAACGGCTGGCGACCGAGGTCGTCGCCTACGGCGTCGAGGGCGAGCCGCTGCCCGGCCGCCCGGGTGTGCCCCCGTGGGAGGCCGTCGGGGGGCGCACCACCGACCGGGTGCGCGTGACGGTGACGGACGACGAGGTGCGCCGCTGGCAGGACGCGCTCGCCGCCTACGTCCACGCGGTCGATTCGGCCTCCGCCCGGCTCAGGGAGGTCTGGGCGAAGGTTTCCCGCCGGGGCGCGCTCAGGAGGGTTCCGGGAGCCCGTCGGCGCGGGGCGGCGCGCCTGGGCCGCGCCGAGGAGGTGTACACCGCCCACCTGGCGGCCGCCACCCTGGCCTACCGTCCGGTGCGTCAGGAGGTCGAGGCACGCGTCGCGGTGGCGCGGGAGGAGGAACGGGCGGTCCGCGCTCGCGAGCGGGACCGCGCGGAGGCCGCACGGCTGGCCCACATCGCCGCTCTGCGGCAGTGGAAGCAGCGGTGGACCGACCTCGCCCGGGCGGCGGACCTCCGGACGTGGACCTGGCGCTACGAGGAGCAGACCCTCCTCGTCCTTCCCCAGGACGCCGGCCGGCCCGGGCAAGCGGCGCTGACCGCGCGCGAGGTGGCGAAGCTCCTCGTCGTACTGGCCGGACGCGGGTGCACCCGGGTGGAGTGGGAGCGGGAGGCCCGCCGCTCGGTGGAGGAGATCGTCGGCCCCGGGCAGTTCCCCGCATGGTGGCGGGACGTGCTGAGCGCGACGGTGAACACCCGGACCCGGGAGGCGGCGGAGCAGGAGATCACGTCCACGGCCGAACGGCTGGGCGCCGCCCTCGACACGGCCGGCCGACCCGGCATGCGGGTCTTCACCGTGGGCAGCCGGCAGTCCGTGTCCGGCTGGCACCTCGCCCTCGACCGGCCGCCGCGCCTCACCCGGCCGGGCGTCGAGCTGCCGGTCGTCCCCTCGGAGCCCGCCAATCGCGGCTGGAGACTCTGGAACTACGACGGCAGGGTCCTCCCCTACGACACGCTGACCCTGACGCTCGACCGGTCGCGGCGCGATCCGGTCGGCTTCGCCGAGGTGACGAAGGAGACCGTCTACAGCACCTTCACGCGCTCGGTGTGGTACCGCCGGACCCCGGCTCAGTTCGCCCGGTCGTTCCTCGACGACGAGGCCAGGCACTACAGCCCCTGGCACGAGAACGACCTGAGGTTCCGCCTCGCCGACCACGCGGACGCCCGCGAGTTCGTGCCCTACGTCATGGCGCTCGCAGGCATGGTGACGTCCGCCCTCCTCGGCGTCGCCCAGCACCACGGTGTGGTGGAGGGTGTTCGACAGCGGTAGGCCGTCAGCGGTCCGCGGGTGCCTTCGGTTCAGACCGTGCGGGCCGGGGAGCCGATCGCCACCTGGCGCAGGAGTTCGTCGTTGCCGCCGGTCCGCTTCAGCCGGTCCAGGAGCAGCTCGGCGGCCTGCTGGACGTCGAGAGCGCTCAGCGCCCGGCGCAGGGTCCACGCCGCGGGCGTGCGGGCGTGGCCGAGGAGGAGCTCCTCGCGGCGGGTGCCGGAGGCCTTGACGTCGACTGCCGGGAAGACGCGCTTGTCGGCGAGACGGCGGTCGAGTCGGAGTTCCATGTTCCCGGTGCTCTTGAACTCCTCGAAGATCAGGTCGTCCATCCGGGAGCCGGTCTCGACCAGGGCGGTGGCCAGGATGGTGAGCGAGCCGCCGTTCTCGGTGTTGCGGGCCGCGCCGAAGAGCTTCTTCGGGAGCTGGAGGGCCGCGGCGTCGATGCCGCCGGTGAGGGTGCGGCCGTTGGCGGGGGCGGCGGAGTTGTGGGCGCGGGCGAGGCGGGTGAGGGAGTCGAGCAGCACGACGACGTCGTGGCCGAGTTCGACCAGCCGCTTGGCGCGCTCGACGGCGAGTTCGGCGAGCGCGATGTGCTCGCGGGCGGGCCGGTCGAAGGTCGAGGCGATGACCTCGCCCCGGACCGAGCGCCGCATGTCGGTGACCTCCTCCGGACGCTCGTCGACCAGGACGACCATCAGGTGCGCCTCGGGGTGGTTCCGGGCGATCGCCGCCGCTATCGACTGCACGACCATCGTCTTGCCCGCCTTCGGAGGTGCCACGATCAGACCGCGCTGGCCCTTGCCGATCGGGGCCACCAGGTCGACGGCCCGGCCGATCAGCTCCCGCGGACCGGTCTCCAGGCGCAGCTGCTCCTGCGGGTACAGCGGCGTCAGTTCGTGGAACGCGGGCCGGTGCCCGGCCCCGTCGACGGTGCGGCCGTTGACGGTGTCGATGCGGGTCGATGCCGGGCGGACGGTGCCGCCCCCGCGCGGGGCGGGCGTGCGCGGGGCGGTCGCGCCGGTCAGCACGTCGCCGGTCCGCAGGCCGAGTGCGCGGACCTGGTTGGCGGGCAGGTGCACGTCGGTGGGCCCGGGGAGGTAGCCGGAGGTGCGCAGGACGGCTTTCCCCTCGCGGATGTCCAGCACGCCGGCGACCGGTACGAGGTCGCTGTCCGCGGCGGCGGCCGGCTGCGCGGGCCGGCTGCCCCGGCGTTCGGTGGCCGCGGGCCGGGAACCGGACGCCGGCACGGGTGGCCGGCCGGGAGAGCGCTTGGCGATGATCGCCTCGACGAGTTCGTCCTTGCGCAGCCGAGCGGCGCCCGGAACGCCCAGGGCGGAGGCGAGTTGGTGGAGGTCGGTCTTCAGCAGGCCGTCCAGCGGCGCGGGGGTCGACGGTTCGGTGGTGGTGGTCACGAGAAGGTACTCCTGTGCTGTCGGATGATGGCGAAGGGTGAGGGGCGCCGGGCGGCCCCGGTGGGGCGGCAGGAACCGGCGACGAGCTGGTCGGCCCGGCGGGGCGCCGGAGCGGGCTGCGGCGGTGCTCGGGCGGGACACGCAACCCCGGCGCGGCCACGAAGGGGCCGGGTACACGAAGGGGCTGGGCAGGGGAAGTTGGCTGCCTGCCGGGCGGGCACCAGTCGGGTGCCGGCGATGCGTCGGGCAGGAGACCGCCGGAAGAAGCGGTTGGTATGACGGGATCCGGGCCGCTACGGCGGGGACTCCGGTGTGCAGTGGCGCCTGGTTCCCGCACCCTGAGGGTGGGCTTCCAGCATCGCCATAGGCAGGGTAACACCTCGGGGCCTCGGCGTGACGCGGCATTCCGTGCCACCCGGCCACGGCGGCGGCACCGGGGTACCCGCTGCCGCCCGCCCCGGCCCGGCGTACCAGCTGCCCCCCGCCCCTGCGCGGACGGGTGCGGTGAGCTGGGCGCGCCGGCGTACCACCCACCCCTCGCCCCTCTGTTGACCGGCCCATGATCACTCTTAATGATCATGGGCGGTACAGTGACCTCCTGTATCGATGTGTCGACAGAGGGGGATACAGATGAAGGTCCGTACGACGGCGGGGCTGGCGGCGCTGGTCGTGGGCGCGTCGCTGCTCGGGGTGCCGATGGCAGCGGCCGAGGACACGCCGGTGGCGCTCACCACCACGTTCAACAACCCGGCAGGGCCGGCCGCCTCCCAGGACGCCATCCGCAACCAGCTGATCTCCCTGATCAAGCGCACGCCGACCGGAGCCGAGATCAACGGCTCGATGTACCTGTTCACCGACGGCGGTGTCAGCGCCGCGCTGATCGCGGCCAAGCAGCGCGGCGTGAAGGTCAGGCTCGTCGTGGACGGGGACGCCGTGCCGGCCTACGAGCCCGGCAGCAACCCGCCCAAGGCCACCGGGTCCGAGTACGCGACGCTCGCCGCGCCGACCGGCCTGGGCACCGACCAGAACGCCGACTCCTGGGTGCTGGCCTGTCCGGACACCCGCGGCTGCATCGGCAACCGGGCGCTGAACGACGACGACGACGGCGCGATCAACCACAACAAGTTCTTCCTGTTCTCCAAGGTCGGCAGCACCGAGAACGTGGTGTTCCAGACCTCTGCGAACCTCACCACCAGCCAGCGCAAGAACCTCTTCAACAACGCCGTCACCATCCCCGACGCCGGCTCCGGCCTCTACGCCGCCTACCGGACGTACTGGCAGGACCTCGTGACGTACGGCTCCGCCGGCAACGGCCTGGCGACGAACTACCTGAGCCAGCAGGCCGGCCCGTACAAGACGTACTTCTTCCCCCGCCAGGAGAGCGCGGGGACGGCCTACAACGACGACGCGTCCACCGACACCGTCGTCTCCCTGCTCGGCAACACGGACTGCGCGGGCGGCGCCACCCGGATCCGGATCGCCATGTACGCCTTCACCCGGGTCCAGGTCGCCGACAAGCTGGTCGAGCTGAAGAAGGCCGGCTGCCAGGTGGAGCTGCTGCACAACGGGGAGAGCGGCAACCTCGGCACCACCGTGAAGAACGCGCTGGCCGGCAAGCTCGACCTGGCCGCCCGCTGCTGGGGCACCGCGCCGAACGGCGACGGCACCACCCGGTCGATCGGCATCCACTCCAAGTACCTGCTGATCGAGGGCACCTACCTGGGCGCCGCCAACCGCAAGCTGGTGTTCACCGGGAGCCACAACTACACCTACCCGAACCTGCGGTCCCACGACGAGACCCTGCTGAAGATCGACGACCCGGCCGTCCACGACGCCTTCAAGGCGAACTTCGAGGCGATCAGGACGAGCGGAGCCTGCACCGCCTGGTGACCTGCCGCCGCACCGGCCGGCCGCGGGCAGCCAGGAGCGGCCGAGCCGACCGGTGCGGCCGGGTCTGCTGAGCGGTCGGCAGACCCCCGGCCGCACCGCGAAGGCAGCCGACCGGAATCTCCGACGGTGGGTCGACCGCGAACCTCGGTGCTCGGCGAAGAGCTCCGCCGAGGTGGGACAGCCCACGCACGGACGGCTTCGGCCAGGGTGATGCCAGGACCCCTGTGACCGCGCTCACCCCGCTCGTTCCGCCTCCACCGCCCGCCGCTGATAAGCCGTCACTTGTACGCTGTCGGCACCGGAAGTCAACGGAGGGGGCAATGATGACCAATCTGCCGACCACGGTCGACGGACTCGGAGGTCTTGCCGAGGAGGGCGCCATCGTTCTCGCCGGTGCCCTGGCCACGGGTGCGTTCGGTGTGGCCCGCGCGAGGATCGCCGCGATGTTCGGACGGCTGGGCCCGAACCACGAGGCGGGCGCGGAGACACAGTTGGACTCCGACCAGGAGCTCGTCCGTGACGCGGCCCCGGAGGAGCAGGACGAGGTCCGCCAGGACATCGCGCCCGTCTGGCGGCGCAGGCTCGCCCGTCTGCTCAGGGACTGCCCCGAGGTCGAGCCCGAGTTGCGCGACCTGCTCGCCGCGCTCCGCGAGGCGCTGCCCGAGGAGCGCCGGGGCTGGGTGCAGACGATCGTGGCCCGCGACAACGCCACGGTCTACGGCGCGCAGGGCGGGAACGTCATCCACTACCAGGGCGCCCACGCCCGTGAGGTGCCACCCCCGGACGGCGCTGCCGCGGACGGCGGGCAGGCCGAGGCGTGAGCGACGCCCGTACGGGACGCGCCGACGGGACCCCGCCCGACCGACAACATGCCACACCGCCCGGGCCGGCCCCACAGGCCCTGCCCGCCCAGCGGGTCCAGGGGGCCCGGCACGTCCAACACGTCCGTGCCGAGGGCGGCTTCGCCTACGGTGCCGTCGGCGCCGACATCCACGTGTTCGGTGACGGTACGCCGGTCTACCTGCTGCTGCGCCACCGGCGCCCGGCCGGTCCCGACCCGGCCTGGCTCAGGTCGCAGCCCAGCCGACTGCTGGACGCGCGGGCCGAGGTCGTCGACTTCACCGGCCGCGACACCGAGCTGGCGGAGCTACTGGCCTGGCGTGACGCCGAACCGAGGTTCGCGGTGCGGTGGCTGCACGGGGAAGGCGGCCAGGGCAAGACCCGGCTGGCCGGGCGGCTGGCCGAGGAGTCCGAGCGGGCCGGCTGGGTGGTCGCGGAGGCCGTCCACGGGACGGACACCCATCCGCCGGCCGACGGCAGCCAGGATCTGCGTCTCGACGGGAGCGCCGGGGTGCTGGTGCTGGTCGACTACGCCGACCGGTGGCCGCTGTCCGACCTGAGCTGGCTGTTCCACAACATGATGCTCCGGCAGCCGGTCCCCGCGCGGGTGCTGCTCATCGGCCGGTCGGCGGGCCAGTGGCCCGCGCTGCGGGGCAAGCTGGACCGGCTGCGGGAGAGCGTCCACACCTCCGACCAGCTGCTGCGGCCGCTCGCCGACGACGGACAGCTCCGGGGCGCGATGTTCGACGCGGCCAGGGACTGCTTCGTCCGCCACTACCCCGAACTCGGCGCCCCGGCCCCGATCCGGCCGCCCCGGGACCTGCGTCACGCCGACTTCGGGCTGACGCTGGCCCTGCACATGGCCGCCCTCGTCGCGGTGGACGCGGCGGCCTGCGGCCGCACGCCACCGACGGACATGATCGGCCTCACCACCTACCTGCTGGACCGCGAGCGCGAGAACTGGAGCCAGCTCCAGGAGAACAGCGGCCGGGGCCTGGACTACGGCACGCCCGACGAGGTGATGGCGCGGACGGTGTTCACGGCGATCCTCTCCGGGCCGGTCGCCCGCACGCGAGCCGTGACCGTCCTGGAGCGGGTCATGCCCGGCGTGCCCGTCGACCGGGCCCTGGCCGACCACGCCGTCTGCTACCCGCCGTCCGACCGCGGCACCGCGCTGGAGCCGCTGTTACCCGACCGGCTGGCCGAGGACTTCCTCGCCCTGCTCCTGCCGGGCCACCCCGTCACCGGCTTTCCCACGGACGCCTGGGCCACCGCTGTCCCCGCACGGCTGCTCACCGACGAACGCACGGCCTTCTGCGCGCCCCGCGCCGTCGCCTTCCTGGCCGCCGCGGCCGACCGGTGGCCGCATGTGGGCGGTACCGTGCTCTACCCCGTGCTGCGGGACCGGCCCGACCTCGCGCTCCGAGCGGGCAGCGCGGCCCTGAGCGGCCTCTCCGCCATCGGCGCCGACAGCGCCGACGGCGCCCACGGCCGCCCGATCGACCCGGAGCTGCTCACGGTGCTGGAGCGCGTGGAGCCGCTGCTGCCCGAGGGCGAGCACATCGACCTGGACGCCGGCGCCCTGGCCGTGGTCGAGCGGCTGACCGCGCACCGCCTGGACGGCCGCACGGACCCGGCCGAACGGGCCGGGCTGTACGGGACGTTGGGCAGGCGCCGGACCAACGCCGGCAAGTGGGGGCCCGCCCTGGCGGCGGCGGAGGAGGCCGCCAGGCTCAACCGGTGGCAGCAGGCCGGGAACGACCCCCGGCACCGGGCCCGGCTGGCGGACTCGCTGACCGAACTCGGCAACGCCCTCGCCCGGCACGGGCGCTGGAGCGAGGCGCTGTCGCAGTCCCAGGGCGCCACCGCCCTCCTGCGCGAGCTGGCCGAGCACGACCCGGGCCACCGCCCCGCCCTGGCCCGGTCGTTGACGGACCTCGGAGGACGGTTCGCCGACTGCGGCCGGGCGCGCGAAGCCCTCGACGTCGCCGAGGAGGCGACGGCCCTGCGCCGGCGACTCGCGGCCGAGGACCCCGAGCGACAGTCGGCCCAGCTGGCCCGGGCCCTCAGCGGCCTGGGCGCCCTGCGCCTGCGACAGGGCCACCGGGACGAGGCCGTGGCGGCGGCGGAGGAGGCGGTCGCCGTGCTGCGCGGGCTGGCCGCGGTCCGGCCGGGCGACCACCTCGGGGATCTGGCACGGGCGCTGGGCAGCCTGGGGCGGGTGCGGCTGGAGGCCGGACGCCGCGAGCGGGCCGTCGAGGCGGCGCAGGAGGCGGTCGGCCTGTTCCGGCGCCTGGCCGAGGCCAATCCGGCCGTGCACCGGCCGCATCTGGTGACCTCCCTGGTCCACCTGAGCGCGACGCTCCCCCGCCGGACCGAACACGGCGACCGGACCTCCGGGCCTGCCCTGACCGCGGCCGAGGAGGCCGTGGTCCTGGCGAGGGAACTCGCCGAGGTCGATCCCGCGATCCACCGGCGCGGCCTGGGCCGAGCCCTGGAGGCGCACGGCGACCGGCTGGCCGAACTCGGCCGACGGGACGAGGCCGTCACGGTGCTGCGCGAAGCCGCCGACCTCTATCAGGCACTGGGCTCCGGCGGCAGCACGGCTCCCTGGGAACTCACCGGCCTGCTGCGGCGGTTGGCGGCCCTGTACGGCGAGTCCGGGGCACCCGGCGACAAGGCGCACATGCTCCTCAACCTGAGCGCCCTGCCCTTCGGCGCGCCCGAGGAGCGCGTCGAGGCGGCCCGGCAGGCCGTCGAGCTGTACGCCGGGACGGACGAACGCGCCGCCGAGGCCGCCGCGCTGCTCAATCTGGGCACGGCGCTGGCCCGGGCCCGGCGGTACGCGGAGGCCGTGTCCGTCGGCCGGCGCGCCCTCGGGACCTCCCGCGAGCTGGGCTTCCGGGAGTTCGAGGCCGTGTCGCTCAGCAACCTGGCGGACCACCTGCGGCGCGCCGGGCGGTACGGGGAGGCGGTCGAGGCCGCCGACGCCGCCTGCACCCTCGACGAGGAGCTCGGCCGGGAGCACGGCCACCCCTTCTACACCCGCGGTGAGGCCCTCCTCCAACTGGGCCGGAACGAGGAGGCGGTGGTCGCCCTGGAACGGGCCGCCGACCTCTACGAGCGCACGGGCAGGCGGGAGTACGACGACAGCGGCGATCCCCTGGAAGAGGTCGACGCCCGGCACAGCCTCGGGACGGCGCTGTCGCGGAGCGGGCGACTCGCCGAGGCGACCACCGCGCTGCGACGTGCGGTGGCGCTCTACGAGGCCGCCGGAGAGCCCCGCCGGGCCAGGCAGGCCTCGCTCACCCTCTGCGCCAACCTGATCGGTTCGGGGCAACTGGACCAGGCCCTCCCCCTCGCCGAGCGACTGCTCGCCCGCTGCCGGGCGGCGGGCGACCGGGAGCAGGAGGCCGTGGCGCTCTCCCAGTACGGCGCCGTCCTCCTGGAAGCGGGCCGGGTCGACGAAGCCCTCCCGCTGTGCCGCGAGGCGGCGGCGGCGCTGAACGGCCCGACCAGGCCGGACGATCCCCGCCACCCGGCGGCGGCCTGGCACAACCTGGGCCGGGCCCTGGAGCGCTCCGGGCGGCCGTCGGAGGCCGTCGCACCGTGGCGCGAGGCCGCGCGGATGTGGGCGGAGCTCGGCGACCGCCGGTACGAGCGGGACGCCTGCTACGGGCTCGGCGTCGCCTGCTTCGCCCTCCACGACAACGCGGAGGCCGTCGACGCCTTCGAGCGGGCCGTGCGGCTGAGCCGGCGGACGGCCGACCGGTCGAGCGAGGCCGGGGCCCTGCTCGGCCTCACCGGCGCGCTGGTGGACGCGGAGGAGTTCGCCGAAGCGGTCGACGCCGGGCGCCTTGCCGTCGAACTGCTGCGGGAGTTGGGCCAACACGGCAGCGAAGGACTGGCGCTCGGTCAGCTGCACGACGCACTCACCCGGCTCGGCCGACCGGACGAGGCCACCGCCGCACTGGAGCAGGCGGCCGCCGCCCACCGCGCCGATCGCGACGCACGTGGCGAGGCCGCGGCACTCGTGCGGCTGAGCAACAGCCGGATTCGGGCGGGCCGTCCCGACGAGGCGATCAGCGGTGCCCGGCGTGCCGTCGATCTCTACGCGGCGGCCGGCGACCGGCTGGGCGAGGGGTCGGCGCTCTACAGTCTCGGCACCGCGCTGTCGGACGGCCGGCGCTTCGAGGAGGCCGCGGCGGTCAACGGCCGCTGCGCCGACCTGATGCGGGACCTCGGTGAGCTCTGGCGCGAGGGGTCGGCCCTGCTCAATCAGTGCTCCGCGCTCCAGGAGACGCAGCGGTTCGCCGCCGTGGCCGACGTGGCGGACCGGGCTGCGGCCGTCCATCGGACGATCGGCGACCGGCCCGGGGAGGTCAAGGCGCTGATCCTGCTGGCCATGGCGTCGCGGGAGACCGGCCGGGCCGAGGAGCGCCTCGCCGCCGCCGGCCGGGCCACGACGGTGCCGCTGGAGCTCGGCGACCCGCTCCGGGCGATGGCCTGGTTCGAGTTCGGCGCGGCGCTCCACCAGGCCGGGCAGCAGGAGCGGGCGGCCGGAGCCTTCACCGAGGCCGCCGCGTCGTACCGGGCCTCGGGCAACCCGCGCTCGGCCGCGACAGCGTGGCTGAACGCGGGCGAGATGCATCTGCGGATCGAGCAGTGGCCCCGGGCGGTCGAACCCTGCCGACAGGCCGCCATCCTCTTCGCGGCTCCCCCCGCCGACCACGGGAACGAGCTCACCGCCCAGGTCTCGCTCGGCAAAGCCCTGCTGGGAGCCGGTCACTACGTCGAGTCGACCCCGGTGTGGCGGCGGGCGGTCGATCTCGCTCGGACCCTGGGAGCGCGCGAGACCGAGGGCACCGCCCTGTTCATGCTCGGCGCGGTCCTGGTCGACCTCGGAGAACTGCAGGAGGGCATCACCGTCAGCCGCGAGGCCGCGGCGCTCCTCCAGGCCTGCGGTCTGCGCTCCCAGGCCGAAGGGGCGATCCGCAACATGCGGGTGGGACTGGGGAAGCTGCGCGGCGGGTGACCGGATCAGCTGGCCACGGCCTGCGGGCCCGGCGGTGTCGGTGAGCCGCGGCGTTGGGGAGCCGCGGCGGCAACGCGGCGGGGCTCACGCCGGTCGGCGGGCGCCTCGTCGGCCGGCGCCGTTGGACGTCAGGTCCGGGTCTGCCGACAGGTGGGCGCGGACGTAGGGGATGGCGACAGTCTCCACGGGCCGGTCGGGGTTGAAGGCAGGGTGGACGTTCACTTCGAAGACGACACCGCCGCTCTGCGCGGCGAGGTCGACGCCGGCGAAGGGCAGTCCGACGGAAGCGGTGGCGGCCACCGCGAGTTCGGCGAGCCTCGGGGGAAGCCGGTCGGGGCCCAACACGGTGGTGCCGGCCCCCTGGGAGACGTTGCACGGCCGGTCCGGATCACTCTGGTGGCGTTCGAAGGCGTGGACGACCTTTCCGTTCAGCACGATCACACGGTGCTGGTTGCGGCGGCCGTCGGCCGTGAAGTTCCCCGCATCGCGGGAGATGAGCCAGCCCTGCCCGGTGCTCCGGTAGAAGGCAGCGGCGGCCTTCAGCTGCTCGGTGCCGGTTACGTGGAAGACGTCCGCTCCGCCCATGCCGAGTACGGGCCGTGCCCACACGTCCCGGCCCAGGCGGCGGAACGCGCTCAGCATGTCGTGCCAGGAGCCGTTCATTCGCAGAGTCTCCATCTGCGCGACGGAGTCCCGGCTGAACCGCTCGACCATCAGGGACTTGTCCGTCGCGACCCGCCACGCCTCGGGATCCGCCGCGAGCGTCCGCGCTCCGAACCGGCGCAGCAGGTCCTGGAATCCTTCGAGGTGGCGTCTGCGGTGGGGAGGTATCTCGAAGACCACGACCACCGGTTCGACGGCCACCGGGGCGCGGCCCGGCCGGCGGACCGTGAGGAGGCCTCCGGCCCGCTCAAGGCTTGCCGTCACGGGCCCGTCGTCGTACAGGAGCCGTGCGTCCAGCCGCACCGGACCCTGGCCCGTCACGCGGGCGATGGCGTCGGCGAGGATCTCGCGGCTGCCCTCCTTGGACCCGTGGTCGGTCACCAACAACAACGGCATCATCGTCTCAGTCAACACCATCGCGGCGCCAATTCCGAGTGAGAGAACACGAATTGGGCGGCGATCGGTTCCTGGTGGCACCCCTGTCCGGGTCTTCGGCCCGAGGCGTTCGTCGTTCGCGGACCGCCGGGGACCGCGACCGCCCAGAGACCGGGGAGAGCGGGTACCCGGTGTCCCGAGTACCCGCTCTCACGGACGGCTCGACGGTCGCCGATGGTCCCGGCGGCGCCCTGGCCGGGTACCGGTGCCGGACGGTCGGGCGGTCAGACGGTCAGGCGGTCACGCGGTCACGCGGTCAGGAGGCCGTCGTCGAGCCGGACGTCGTGGAGCCTGAGCCAGGCGTCCAGCCGGACCGGGGGCTCGGTGTACACCGATCGCTGCATCATGGAGTAGGCGTTCTCGACCGGCGCGGCGAGGTGGGACCGGACGGCGTCGAGGTTCAGCAGCGGCCGCGCCGGGGCGTCCCGGTCGCCGGCGATCCGGGCGAGTTCGCGGTTGATGGCCCGGTCGTAGCCGAGGTCCTGGGTCGAGGGGTAGGGGGCCTTTCGGCGCTGTGCGATCGACCGCGGCAGCAGGTCCTTGGTGGCGTGGCGCAGCAGGCTCTTCTCCCGCCCGTCGAAGGTCTTGAACGCCCACGGCGTGTTGTAGACGTACTCGACGAGCCGGTGGTCGCAGAACGGCACCCGGACCTCCAGGCCGGTCGCCATGCTCATCCGGTCCTTGCGGTCGAGCATCATCTGGAGGAAGCGGGTGATGTTGAGGTGGCTGGCGAGGCGCATCCGGCGTTCGAGGTCGCTGTCCCCGGGCAGGTGGGTGACCTGGCCGACGGCCGTGCGGTACTCGTCGGCGACGTACTCGGCCAGGTTGAGGGACTTGACCAGGCCGGGGTCGAGGAAGCTGGTCGCCTGCTCGCTCACCGGGACCCGGTTGATGGCGTGCCACGGGAAGGTTTCGGCCTGCGAGGCCACCGGGTCGTGGAACCAGAGGTACCCGCCGAAGACCTCGTCGGCCGACTCGCCGGAGAGGGCGACGGTCGAGCTCTCGCGGACCGCCTTGAACAGCAGGTAGAGCGAGGGGTCGTGGTCGCCGATGCCGTAGGGCAGGTCCCAGGCCCGCAGCACGGTGTCGCGGACGCCGGGGTCGACGAGCTGGGCGGTGTCGAGGAGGATCTCGCGGTGCTCGGTGCCGACGTGACGGACGAGTTCGGCGGCGAACGGGGCGTCCGGCGCGTCCCGGAACTGCTCGGGCTTGAACTCCCCGGCCAGTCCGACGAAGTCGACGGAGAAGGTCCGGACCCGGCTGCCGTCCTTGGCGTCGAGCGAGCGCTGGGCCAGCGCGGTGAGGGCGCTGGAGTCGAGGCCGCCCGAGAGCAGCGCGCAGAGCGGTACGTCGGAGACCATCTGCCGGCTCACCGCGTCCTCGATGAGCTCGCGGACGGTGGCGACGGTGGTGTCGAGGTCGTCGGTGTGCGGGCGGGTCTCCAGCGACCAGTAGCGCTCCTCGCGCAGCCCGTCGCGGCCGACCCGCAGGATGTGGCCCGGCCGTACCTCGTAGAGGTTCTTCAACGGGGTCCGGCCGGGCACCCGGGCGAGGGCGAGGGCATCGCGCAGCCCGTCCAGGTCGAGCGTCGCGGTGCTCCGCGGGTTGGCGAGGATGGCCTTGGGCTCGGACCCGAAGAGCACGCCGCCGTCGATCGGGTAGTAGAAGAGCGGCTTGACGCCGAGGCGGTCGCGGACCAGGAGCAGCTCCTGCGTCCGGGTGTCCCAGATCGCCAGGCCGAACATGCCGTTGAAGCGGTGGACGAACTCGCTCCCCCACTGGAGGTACGAGCGCAGCACCACCTCGGTGTCGCTCCGGGTGAGGAAGCGGTGGCCGAGCAGGACCAGTTCCTCGCGGATCTCCTGGAAGTTGTAGACCTCGCCGCTGTAGCTCAGGACCACGAGCGGCCGGCCGTCCGGACCGGTCTCCGGGGTGGTCATCGGCTGGGCGCCGCCCTCGATGTCGATCACCGCGAGCCTGCGGTGGCCGAGCATCGCGTGCGGGGCGGTCCAGACGCCTTCGGCGTCGGGCCCCCGGCAGGCCATGGTGTCCGTCATGGCCTGCGCGGTCGCTCCCTCCCTGGTCAGGTCGCGACCGAAGTCCACCCAGCCGACTATTCCGCACATCTCGGACATCCCTTTCGTCGAGTGATCGAGCGCGTTTCAGTGGTACGTATCGACCTTCGACGGCTCCGCCGCCGGGGTACGCGAGGACAACCGGTGCGCCAGCTCGGACAGGCCGAGGGCGGCCACCGCCAGCCCCGCTCCGATGAAGCTGATCCGGTCCGCGCCGATCGAGCTCATGCCGACCGCCCCGATGACGCCGGAGAAGGCGATGGCGAGGTAGAGGAAGGCCGCGTTGAGCGAGATCAGCAGGGGCGCGGACTCGGGTTCGAGGGTGATCAGACGGGTCTGCTGGGGGGCCGTGATGGCCCAGGCCGCGACACCGTACGCCACGATGACGACCAGCGCGGCCGGGTAGGAGCCCGTGGTCAGCGGGAGGACGACGAGGCTGAGGGCCAGCAGCACGATGGCGCCGCCCACCACCGGCCGGGCACCGATCCGGTCGACCAGCGCGCCGGCGTAGAAGTTGCCGACCGTCCCGGTCAGGCCGAAGGCGAACATCAGGACCGCCAGCCTGGTGCCGCTGCCGCCGGTCGCGTCGGAGAACACCTCGGCCATGTAGGTGTAGACGATGTAGGCGGCGGTGAAGGCGACCAGCGTGGTCGCGAGCACGGTGACCACCCGGCGGTCGCCGAGCGGGGCGAGCCGCTGGCGCAGCCCGCCGGGGGCCGGCACGGACACCCGGGGCACCATGGCCAGCACGCCGATCAGGCCCAGCGCCGTCAGCGCCGTGATGAACCACATCGTCGCCCGCCAGCCGAGGACGCTGCCGACCACGGTGCCGATCGGCGCGCCCAGGGCCGTCGCCGCCGTCAGCCCGGTGGTCACCGCGGCGATGGCCCGGCCCCGGCGTTCGGGTTCGACCAGACTGGCGGCCGTGACGCTGGCCGCGGGGATGTAGAGGCCGGCGCCCGCCGCGGCGATCATCTGCGCGACCAGGACGACCGCGAAGGACGGGGCGAGCCCGGTCGCGATCACGCCCGCCATGTAGAGCAGGACGGCGAGCTTGAGCACCCGGTGGCGGGGCCAGCCGGCGGTCAGGGTGCCGAGGACCGGCGACATCACGGCGCAGGTCAGCGCGAACACCGTGACGGTCTGGCCGGCGGTGGCGATCGAGACGTCCAGGGACTTGCTGAACTCGGGCAGCACCCCGGCGAGCACGAACTCGTCGGTACCGAGCGCGAAGGTGCCGAAGCCGAGCATCAGGACGGCTCGCCACGCACTCCTCGCCGATACCGCCTCGGGGTCGTCCTCGGCCATCAGCGCTGTTCCCGTGCCGGAATCGGTCAGCCGGGCCATGGGCCCTCCTTCATTCGGTACCGATCGGTTCTGTTTATGAGGACGGTACCGCTCGGTGCCGTTTGGGGTCAAGATCCGCTACCGTGGACCCATGGCGACCCATGCACGCGACCGCCTCCTCCAGACCGCGGAGGAGCTCTTCTACGCCGAGGGGATCCACGCCGTCGGCGTGGAGAGACTGCTGGCCGTCTCCGGGGTCGGCCGGGCGTCCTTCTACCGGCACTTCACCGGCAAGGACGCCCTGGTGGCGGCCGTCCTGACCCGTCGGGACGAGAGCTGGCGCGCCTGGCTCGAAGACGCCGTGGACGCCCGCGGGGGCGGACCGCTCGCGGTCTTCGACGCCCTCGCGGAGGGGGCGGCGGACGTCAACTTCCACGGCTGCGCGTTCATCAACGCCATGGCGGAGGTGTCCGACCCCGCCAGCGAGGTGTACCGGCTGGCGGCAGCGCACAAACAGGCGGTGACCGACTTCCTCGACCGCCTGCTCGAAGCCGCCGGGCACAGCCGGCACTCCGAACTCGCGCCGCAGTTCGCCCTGCTGATGGACGGCGCCATCGTCACCGCGATGCGCGAGCGCAACGCCGCACCGACCCTGCTGGCCCGCCGGATGGCGGAGCGGCTCCTCGACTGAGCGCCGCCCCCGTCCCGGGAGGACCGGCGCGGCCCCGGCGGCCCCCGCGTCGGTCGGGCGGGCGGCGCACCGGCCCGGGGCGGGCGGCGTCTGCGGCGGTGGTGGCACGGGCTCTCCCCCTCTCTCGACTGTCCGGTTCGTCGGTCAGGGCCGGTGCCCGGCCCGGGCCACCGGCGGGGCGTCCGCCGCGGCCCGGCCCGGTGTCCCGATGGCGGCGGCGATGACCAGACCCCGCTTGTGCGTGATCGAGACCCCGATGGCCGCGATGCCGCGCTCCCGGGCCCTCAGCGCGGCCTCGCCGCCGAGCCGGACCACCGGCGCCCCGCCGTCGGCGCGCAGAACGCTCACCTGCCGGGGGGTCACTCCCCCGCCGAAGCCCGTGCCGATCACCTTCAGCACGGCCTCCTTGGCCGCGAACCGGCCGGTGAGGAACTCCCGGGCCCGCTCCGCCCCGTAGGAGTCCGCGATCTCCAGCTCCGCCGGCGCGTAGGCGTACACCCGGAACCAGGGCCGGCCGAGCAGCGCCGCCAGCTCGCCCTCCTGGAGGACGTCGACACCGATCCACACGGTCAGCGCACCCCTCGCCGAGGAGGCCGGACGACGCCGGCCCGGACGGCGGGCACGGCGCGGACGACGCCGGCGCGGACCGGGCTCACCGGAGGAACGTGCCCTTGAGCACGCCCTGGAAGACGGCCAGCCGCTGGATGTGCCCGGTGCCCTCCATGAACTCGAAGGCCCGCGCGTCCCGGTACAGCTTGTCGAGCAGCGGATCCGCCAGCAGGGCGCCCGGGCCCAGCAGTTCGGCGGCGGCCAGGGTGCTGCGCTCGGCGAGCTCGGCGGCACGCGTCTTGACCCCGGCGATCCGGTCCGCTCCCGTCCGGCCCGCGTCGATCGCGGCGGCCACCTCGTAGTTCCGGTGCCGCAGCGCGGCGAGGGCGTCCACCAGCTCGTCCAGCCGCAGCCGGTCCGTACCGGTGAGCCCCGGACGCTCCTCCCGCACGTGGTCCAGCACCGCGCGGACCAGCCCCAGCGCCGTCCCGGCGAGCACCGGACGGAACCGCTGCAAGGTCCGGATGGCGCCGACCAGCCCGCGCCGGCTGGGCTTGAGCGTCTCGTAGCCGAGGATCTGCTCGCGCTCCACCCGGACGTCCTCGAACCGGATCGCGGAGATCCGCGCGCCGCGCAGGCCGACGGTCGGGATCAGCTCGGCCCGCAGGCCGGGCGCCGTGGTGTCCAGCAGCACCGCCTCGATGCCGAGCGGTCCCGGTGCCCGGCGGCAGAACACCACGCCCAGCTGGGCGAAGGCGGCGTTGCCCACGTAGCGCTTGGCGCCGTTCAGCCGGAAGCCGTCCCCGTCCGGGGTGAGCGCCGTCTCCAGTTCGGCGGCGGCGGACCCCTTCTCGGGCTCGGTCAGTCCGAAGAAGGTCCAGGTCGATCCGGGGGCCGCCACCCGCTCGTAGTAGGCCTGCCGCTGCTTGTCGTCACCCAGCGCGGCGACCGCCACGCCGGACATCAGCGGGCCGGGGCAGGCGAGCATGAAGCCCGCGTCTCCATAGCTCAACTCCTCGATGGCAATCGAGTGTTCGAGACAGGAGCTCATGTCGTAGGTGTGTCCGTCGATGCGCAGCGGCCGCTCCAGGTACTCCACCGGGACGGTGGCCTTGCGCATGATGTCCACCACGGGGAGGTGCAGCCAGCGGTCGATCGCCTCCGGGTCGCGGTCGATCTCCAGACCGATCCCGCGCAGCTCTCCCGCGGACTCGCGGATGTGGGACCTGAGCGCGGCTGTCCGGTGCGGGTCCGGCTCACTCATTCCCGTCCTCGTCTCGTTCTCGGCGGTCCGGCAGGAGGTAGGTGTTGCCCAGCAGTTCGGCGAGGTACAGCAGCCGGCCGGGGCCGTCGGCCACGAAGCCGCTCGCGCCGTACAGCTTGATCGCGACGCGGCCCGCGTCCACCAGCCCGCGGTGGATCCGGTGGCGGCGCGCGGCGGTGCGGTCGGGGATCGCCAGCAGGTCGGCCGCCTCGGTGAGGGCCAGCGCTACGTCGGCCACCGCGCTCCGCACCAGCTGACGGTTGAGCAGGGTGGCGCCCTCCGAGGTGCGGTCGTTGAGCCGGACCACGACGGCGTCGAGCAGTCCGCGGAGCAGCTCCCGGTGGAGCCGGAGCAGCCCGTCGGCGAACAGCTCCCGGGCCCCGTCCGGCGACGGCACCCCGGGGCCGGTCACGGCGAGCGTGTCGAAGCCGCCCGGCACCGGGGCGCCCTCCGGCAGGCGCCCGGCCGAGGCGACGGCCCAGCCGCCGGCCGAGCTGACCAGCGCGCCCGGGCCTGCCAGCTCGTGGCAGGCGTCGAGCGCGGCGGCGAAGTCCCGCAGGGCCGCCGCGGCCCCGGCGCTACCGGTGCCGGCGCCGCCGGGCGCCGTCCGGGGCGGGGTGTCGACCGGCGGCATCAGAGCGCTCCCTCACCGGAGGCCGCGGTCCCGGCGGAGTCCGAGGCCAGCACGGCCAGGTGGCTCTCGCCGGAGCGCGGGTCGGTGTCGCAGAGCAGCACCGTGGCGTACCGGTGCTGCCAGGAGCGCCAGTTCCGGGCCAGTGCCAGCCAGACGCTGGTGCAGTAGCTGCCGGGCTCCACCCGGTGCCGGGGGCCGTCCTGGTCCAGCCCCCGCCGGTCGAACCAGGGCCCGGTGACCACCAGCGTGCCCGCCGGGTCCTTGGCGGCGAGCTCCCCGAGGCGGTCGAGGGGCGACTCGGTGGCGGGGATCGTCTCGACCCCCGCCACCCGGGGTCCGCCGGTGGTGCCGAGGACCAGCACCACCCCGGAGTCGACCAGGCCGTTGTCGTGGACCAGGGGGAACCGGGTCGGCAGGGTGGTCTGTTCGAGGACGGCGAGCACCGCCGTGCGGCTCCGGCCGGCCCGCTGGAAGGCGGAGACGACCCGCAGCGCGGTGAACGGTGCGGCCAGGCCCTGCTGGCCGATGCCGAGGTTGTTGGCGGACCCGCCGCCGAGCAGCCGGTCGAGGTAGGGCGCGATGGCGACGAACGGCGTCACGTCCGGCAGTGCCTGCGCCACGATCACCAGGTCGGGCGCACTGTCCCGGACGCCCTCGATCGCCGCGAGCCGGTCGACCAGGTCGCGGTGGGTGACGTTCGGCGCGGAGCGCAGCAGGTCCGGCGCCACCTCCAGGCCGAAGGGCTCGACCAGGTCGCGGTAGTAGGAGAGCGTCGCCGGGTCCTCGTCGTACGGCCGGTGCGGCGGGGAGACCACCGCGCCGGCGCCCTGGAGGGTCGTGGACATCGCGGCCTCCCTCATGCGCCGTCGGCCTGGGCCAGGACGTAGTCGGTGAGGGTGCCCACCGACTTGAAGTCGTCCATGTCCAGGGCTTCCGGGTCCACCGAGATCTCGACCGTGTCCTCCAGGACCATCAGCAGTTCCAGGACGGAGGTGGAGTCCAGGTGCAGGTCCTCGAAGAGCCGGGCGTCCTCGGTGATACCGGTGACGGCCCGCTCCAGGACCTCGCTGAGAGCGGCCTCCACCGCGGACACCACGTTCTGACGTTCCATGTTCCGGTTCACTCCTCTGTGCCGGGGCTGTCGGGGCCGGTCTGGGCTTGGTTGGGCTGTCTGGGCTGTCTGGGCTGTCAGGGTTGTCGGGGCTGTCGGGGCTGGCGGTGGCTCTGCCACGTTCGCGCGGTCGGGGACTTCGCGGCTGCCGGGGCTGCCGCGGCTGCCGGGAACGGCCGCCGACCGGTCAGTCGAAGTCGACGAGGTGCTGCTTGGCGAGGATCTCCTCGCGGCGGTCCCGCTCCCGGACCAGGTGCGCGGCACCGTTGTGGACCAGGACCTCGGCGGGGAATCCGTGGCTGAGGAAGAGCCCGGGGGAGGCGGTCGGCCCGTAGGCGCCGGAGCGCTCGACGCCCAGCAGGTCGCCGGCCTCGACCGGCGGCAGGGCGACCTTCTTGCCGATGACGTCGTTGGGCGTGCAGAGCGGCCCGGTGACGGTGTACGTGTCGCTGGGCTCGTCCCGGTACCTGGTCAGCGAGCGGATCGGGAAGTTGCGCTTGACGAAGCTGCCGACGCCGACCGCCGCCATGTGGTGGTTGGTGCCGCCGTCGGCGACCACGAAGCGTTCGCCGAGGGACTCCTTCACGTACAGCGCGCGCACCACGTAGGTACCGGCGTGCGCGGTCAGGTAGCGGCCGAGCTCGTTGATCAGCCGGCAACCGGGGTGCGCCCGGACGAAGGGCTCGACGACCTCGTTGATGCCGGCGAGGACGGCCCCCAGGTCGAGGTCCTTCTCGTTGTCGAAGTAGGCGACGCCGAAGCCGCCGCCGAAGTCGACGGTCTCCAGCGGGATGCCGAGCGTCTGCGACAGCTCCTCGGCGATCACCAGGATCTGCCGGGTGTTGTGCACCAGGTCGTCGGCGTTCAGGAACCGGGTGCCCATGTAGGCGTGGAAGCCGCGGACCCGGACCCGGCGCAGTGCGTCGATCACCGGGCGGGAGCGGCGCAGCAGTTCCGCGTCGATGCCGAACTGGCGCGGCTTGCCGCTCATGGCGAGGCCCGAGCCCTTGGTGTGGAAGTCGGGGTTGACCCGGAGCAGCACCGGCACCTCCGCCCGCCCGGCCTGTTCGGCGATCTCCTCCAGGAGGCGCAGCTCGTCCAGCGACTCGCAGACGATGGCGTGCAGGTTCGCCGCGACGCACGCCTCCAGTTCGGCGCGGGTCTTGCCCGGCCCCAGGAAGATCACGTTCTCCGGCGCGATGCCGGCCCGCTGGACGGTCATCAGCTCGACCAGGGAGGAGATCTCGGCGCCGGCGCCGAGCGAGCCGAGGTAGCCGCAGACGGCGACGTTGGGGTTGGCCTTGAGCGAGAGGAAGACGTCCACCGCGGGGTGGAGCCCCTCGCGCAGCGACTGGTAGACGGTGCGCAGCACCTCGGCGTCGTAGACGAACAGCGGGGTGCCGAACTGCTCGGCGATCCGCGAGACCGGTACCCCCTGCACCCTCAGTTCGCTGGTGTTCATGGCGTCCTTTCGGTGGTGCCGAGACGGTGGAGCGCCTCGGTGGTCCGGCGGTCGAGGTCGCCGAGGCCGTGCCGGTCGGCGGCGAAGAGCAGGGTGTAGAGCCGCCCGTCGAACGGGAGGGAGGTGCCGGCCTGCGCGTTGACCGTGCCGAAACAGGTGACGACCAGCCCGTTGCCGTCGACGGGCGGCCGGGCGAGGTCCCCGAGGGCGTGGGCCACCTCGTCGAAGGAGACCGGGGCGGAGATCCGCAGGGCGTAGTGCTTCGCCAGCGCGGCCCCGCCCGGGGCGAGGAAGCGCTCGGTGACCTGCCCCTGGTAACTGGACATGTTCAGACGGGCGTTGATCTCCAGGACGGGGTACACCAGATCGTCCTGCCCGAGCAGCGCGTCCACGCCGACCACGCCGAAGAAGCCGTCCTCGAAGAGCCGGGCACCCAGCCGCTCGGCGGCGGCGACGAGGCTCTCGTGCTGGACGGGCGAGAGCGCGGCGGGCATGACGTGCCCGAGGTGGACGCCGCCCGAGGTCAGGGCCTCCTTCGCGAAGTCGAACCTCACCCGGCCGTCCCGGGCGATGGTGAACTGGTAGTTGAGATCGAACCGCTTGGGCAGGAACCGCTCGACGACGACGTGGATCGCGTCGTCCCCGCTGCTTCGCGCGCGGCGGTCGACCATGCGCAGCAGCCGGTCGGCCTTCTTGCGGGTGTCGAGCACGATCAGGCCCTTGCCGGAGACGCCGTAGGCGTCCTTGACGATCACCGGCCCGCCGTCGCCCAGCGAGTCGTCGAGCGCCCGGTGGAGCTCGCCCACCGTCTCGCAGGTGAAGCCGGGGATCGCCCGCAGGCCGAGCTCCTCGGTCAGCCGGCGGCTGTAGATCTTGCTGTTGACCCGCGCCGAGGTCTCCGGACCGGGCCCCGCGGGGCGCAGCCCGGTCCGCCGGCAGATCTCCTGCTCCAGGGGGGAGTTGCCCATCGGCATCAGGTAGGCGCCGCCGCCCGCGAGCACCCGCAGCCGGTCCAGCAGCTCCGGGGAGTCGAGGACGGCCCCGCTGGTGCCGTCCTCGCCGGCCGGCGCCCGGGTGATCAGTTCGGTGGGCGCGCCGAGCCCGGTCTTCTCCGCGTACGCGCGGTAGCCGGGATCGAGCGGGCGGTCGAGCAGCAGGTGGTCGGTCGGCTCGGCGAGCAGGGCGCCGAGCTCCTCCATCCGCTGCACGGTCGCGGCGGTGGTGGTGATCCGCGCCGCCGGGAGCCCGGTGTGGCCGCGCGCCCACTGGTTCTCCACCTCGAAGTTGCAGAGCCAGACGAAACGCGCTTCGCGGTCGCCGGTCAGCGCCTCCTTGAGGTCCGCCGTGTAGGCGGTGCCGGTCATGGGGTGCCTCCCTCACGGTGGGTGATGACCATGGCGCCGAAGGTGGCGCCCAGGCCGACCGAGACCAGGACGTAGTGGCCGCCGTCGACCAGCCGGCCCCGCTCGCGCAGGGTGGTGTAGTTGAGGAACACGTCCGAGGCGAAGCAGTGGCTGTAGAGCGGGATGTTGTCCAGGAAGAAGCGGTCCGGGTCGGCGCCCATCCGCTGGATGGTGTGGCGCCAGGAGACGGCGTTGACGTTGTGCGGGATGACCAGGTCGATCTCGTCGAAGCTCAGGCCGGCCCGGCGGACGGACTCCTCGATCACCTCGCCGAGCACGGTGGCGTAGTCCTGGCCGAAGGCGCTGATCTCCTGCGGGGTCATCTCCAGGCCCGCCGCGTAGGCGCCGAGGGTGCGGGTCAGGTACGAGCGCACTTCGTCGCCGGGGCCGCCGACGGTCAGCAGGCAGGCGGAGGCCGCGTCCGCCATCACCGCGCTGTTCGGGATCAGCTGGACCTTCGGGGAGTACGCCCGCTCCCCCGTGACCATCAGCGCGTACGCGCCCTCGGGCGCCTCGGCCCGCAGCAGCTCGCCGGCCAGGTCGATGGCGCCGAGGCTGCTGACGCACGCCTGCTGGGTGAGGGCGAAGGCCTCGGCGTCGTGCAGCCCCAGCTTCGCCCGGATGACCCGGGCGGCGTCGATGTGCGGCGGGGCGAGCGTCTGCATGGTGTGCGCGTAGATGACGTAGTCGACCCGCCGTCCTGCGGGAAGCGCCGCCAGGGCACGGCGGGCCGCGGGAAGCACCAGGTCGAAGAGGCCGGTCCCGGGATCGAACCGCAGCCGGTCGAGGCCGTAGATCTTCCGGAACACGCCCACTTCGGCGCGGCGCAGCCCCAGGCTCTCGGCGAGGTCGTCGATCCGCACGCTCCGTTCGGGGAGGAACGACTCGATCCTCTCCAGTGTGGTCACGCCACCCATCCGGGTACTCCCCTCATCCGCCCGCTCCTCATCCGCTCCCTCCTCATCCGCCCGCTCCTCAGCGGCCGGCGAACTCGGCGCGGACCAGCCAGCTGCGCGCCACGCCCCGGCGGTCGCGGGGCTGCACCTCGTACGGCCAGCGCCCCTGGCCCGCGCCGGGCTCGCCGGGCTCGCGCAGCTCGCGGACCTTCCAGCCGGTACCGGCCAGGAACTCCTCCGGCTCGTCGGTGCCGAAGAGCCAGGGCGTGCCGTCCTCGCGCAGGCCGGCCAGGAAGGCCCTGGAGAAGGGGCTGCGCAGCAGCGCCCGGCTGGCGAAGTCGACGGCCAGCCGGCTGCCGGGGGCCGAGACCGAGCCGAGCACGCCGAGCAGGTGGGAGGCCTGCTCCTCGGTGAGGAAGAACATCAGCCCTTCCGCGACCCAGAGCGTGGGCAGCTCCGGGTCGAAGCCGGCGCGGTGCAGCGCGGGCAGCCACTCCGTGGCGAGGTCGGCCGACACCTCGCGGCGCTCCACCGTGGGCTCCGCCCCGAGCGCGGCCAGCCGGGCACGTTTCTCGTCGATGAGGCCGCCGTGGTCGACCTCGTACACCGTGCTGCCGGGCGGCCAGGCCAGCCGGAACGCCCGGGTGTCCATCCCCGCGGCGACCAGGACCACCTGCCGGATGCCGCTGTCCGCCAGCAGCGCCTCGATGCTGTCGTCGAGGTACTTGGTGCGGATGGCGATGAACGGGATCAGGCCGCCGCCGCCGTACTTGTCGAGGAGCTCGAAGCCGCGCGGGGCCGCGAGATCGCGCGCGAACCTGTCCTGGAACAGGGCGTCGCCGGGGCGCTCGGACTCGACGGCGCGGGCCGCGGCGGTCCACTGGGCCGTGTACGAGACAGCTTCCATGGGGATGGCCTCCTACGGGAGTCGGGCCGGGGTGAAGAAGGCCTTCTCGATCGACGAGAGGGTCTGGAGGTCCTGCATGTCGATGCTGTCGAAGTCGATCTCGACGCCGCTGGCGCTCTCGATCGTGTAGACCAGCTCCACGAAGGAGAGCGAGTCGACGAGGCGGCTCTCGATGAGGTTCTCGTCGGGCTCGATGGATTCCCGGTCCGGGTGCCTGGCCAGGATCCACTCGCGGACCTGGTCGATTCCTGCCGAAGCCATTGCCACTCCTCGGGTGTTGGGGCGATAGGGGGATAGGGCGATAGGGCGATACGGGCATGCTCGGGCCGTGCGGGATGCGCTCGGGACGTACGGGATCCACGCTGCCCGTGCCGGGCCCACGCGGGCCGGTGCGGGATCCAGGCGGCCCGGTGCGGGATCTACGCGGAGGCTCCGCGGCTCAGGCGAGCTGCCGGGCCGCGGTCCGCACCGCGTCCAGGGCCTCGACCGCGTCGCCGTGGTGCAGGTCGACCAGGACGGAGAGCCATCGCTCCAGGCCGAACGCCACGCAGCTGGTGAAGACGAACTCGTTCTCCGGCCCGCGGATGTCGCAGCGCTCGCCGAAGAAGTTGCGGTGCGTGTTGACGGAGGAGACGGCCAGGTCGCCGACCTGGAACTCGTACTTGACGGGGCTGAGCTTCTGGAGCAGGGCGCGGGCGCCGTCGGCCCGGAAGAACGGGTCGAAGGCGGGCACCTTCTCCAGCCGAAGGGACAGCGCGTCGGCGAACGCGGCGATCCGCTCGGCGAAGGACCCGAGGACCTGCTGCGTGTGCTCGTACGAGCCGAGTGCGACGACCTCGCGCATCTGGAAGCTGAGCAGCCGCCGCAGGCCCTCGTACCGCTCCTCGTTGCGGAAGCAGCGGTTGACCAGGGTGATCAGCGCGTCCGCCGCCACGACGGAGTTCTCGTAGTACAGGAAGGCGCTGTAGCAGGTCGCGTGGGGCAGGCCGACCTGTGCGCCGCGCAGGGCGGCGGGCGCGAACCGGCCGTCGACGGGCTTGTTCTCGCCGCTCTCCAGGTCGAGTCCGGCACCGACGAGGGCGAGGTGCGGGAAGTTGACGTAGACGTCGAACTTCTCCAGGTCCGACACCGGGTACAGCGGCGGCGGGAGGATCTCGCGGGCTCCGGCGGAGCGGCCCCAGCCGGCGAACGTCCGGTCGAGTTCGAGGAGCAGGTCGGTCTGGTCCGGGTCGAGGATGACCAGTCCGCCGGCGGGGCCGGTGGTTCGGGGGGCGGTGCCGGTCATCAGATGAGCCCCGTCTTCTCTAGGTACTTGGCGGTCTTGCGGTAGACGCTCTGCTCGAACTCGGCGCGCTGCGGGGATTCGAGGAGCTGCCGGCGCAGGCCGTGCGGGTCCTTGATGCCCGCGTCCCGGTACACCTGCGGGCTGTAGAGCGTCTCGAAGCTGTAGGTCATGTAGCGCCGGATGTAGCCGGCGATGTCCCGCATCTCCTCCTCGGTGGAGGTCTGCCGGACGTCGGCGGCCAGCGCGGTGACCAGTTCACGGCCGAAGGCGATGTGCCGCGACTCGTCCTGGTGGTGGATCCGGTTGATCCCGCGGACCGTCTCGTGCAGGCGGTCGTCCAGCGCCATCCGGGAGTTGAAGTGGTCCACCAGCTCCTCGAAGATCAGGATCCGGGCGAAGACCAGCAGGCTCTCCACGTTCGAGCGGGGGATCTCGGCGTTCGCACCGGCCGGCTGCCGGTAGATCTTCCTGCCGTAGCGCAGGCAGAACTCGGCGAAGAACCACATGTGCTCGTTCTCCTCACCGATGAAGTGGTGGAAGAAGTCCGAGGGCGTCTCGAAGCCGGTGGTGTGAATCCGCTTGGTGACCTCGATGAGAAGTTCCCGGATTCCGTGCACATTGAGACTGTAGAAGTTGATGCTCTCGTACCGCGACAGTGCGTGGAGCTCCTTTTCGGTGAGCCGCCGGGCGGCCTCGGTACCGTGGGTGGTGGTGAGTTCGGGGCTCATCCACCACATCTCCTCGGGCAGGCTGTCCGGCCATTCGAAGAGTTTGTAGGGGTTGTAGTAGTCATCGATCGACTTCGTGGTCAGACGGTCGAGTATTTCCAGGAACCGGCCGTCCTGGTCGATCAGTTTGCTGACCATGCTGGCGTTGACCTCCGAGTTTCCCCGGCCGCCTCGCGGTGACCGGCCGCCCCAATGCCGTGCCGTTTTCCGGCACTCTTCGAAGGTAGGGAAGTCCCGGCGGGCGCCGCAATGACCTGATGTGGTGTGGCCACATACGGCCATATCGAAGCGGCGACGCCCGCCGGGACCGACGGCACCGGGCCGGTCAGCCGGCGGCGCCCCGGACCGGCAGGAGTCCGGCCTGGACGGCGGCCGCGCCCGCCTGGAACCGGCTCTCGGCGTTCAACTCGTCCATGATGGTGGCGAGGTGACGGCGGAAGGTCCGCGAGGACATGCCGATGCGCCGGGCCACCACCTCGTCCTTGAGCCCCGAGGCGAGCAGTTCCAGGATGGCGCAGCGGACCTCGTCCAGGGTCTCGCCGTACCTGACCACGTTCGAGTCGATGTCCGTCCCGGACGCCCAGGCGTGTTCGTAGGAGCGCACCAGCCGGGCGACGATGGCCTGCTCGTAGACGACGGTGACGCCCGCGTCGTCACCCCCGGGGTCGGCCAGGAAGGCCACCTCGCCGCCCACGATGACCAGGCGCTCGAAGGCCTGGGTCGAGGTGCGGACCCGCGCGCTCGCTTCGGCCAGCGTCCGCAGGCTGCCGCGTGAGGCCAGGCTGCTGCGGGCGGTGTGCGGGTACAGGACCTGAATCGGGACCCCGGGCGGCAGCGCCGACAGGCCCAGCACGTGCGAGTCCTGCCCCTGGACCGGGGCGAACGGCTCCATGACGAGGATCTCGGACGGGCGGTCGCGCAGGGCGTCCGCCATCCGCAACCCGGTCTGCTCCCGGTCCAGCCCGCTGAGCACCGGCTCCCTCCGCAGCCGGGTGCGCTGGAGGCTGCTGTAGGTGTCGGCGAACGAGCCCAGCGTGTCCTGGAAGTCCGTCAGTTCACGGCGCTTCTCGCGGATCGCCTGCTCCAGCGGCATGAGCAGTTCCAGTTGGGCGATCTCGGGGCTGCGCGCCACGAAGCGCCCCTGCTCCTGGCAGTACCTGACGAGCTTCAGGCAGCGCAGGGCGGAGAGCGCCTGTTCCGCCCGCTCGGCCGTGATGCCCAGGTCGGTGGCGAGCTCCGGGAGGGTCACCCCCTTGGCCACCAGCAGCCGCTCGTAGACCCGGACCGCCAGCTCCTCGTCGATCGAGCACAGTCCCCGCTTCACGCTCTGTCTCCGTCCGCTCGTCCGGTGGATCCGACACCCAGATCCGCGGTGATCGTCGCGACCACCGCGGCCAACTGCTGATCGAGGAAGAAGTGGCCACCGGGGAAGGAGGTGAGCCGGAACTCCCCTGTGGTGTGGCCCTTCCAGCCGAGCGCCGCCGCCAGGTCGAGATACGGGTCGGCGTCCGCGAACAGGAAGGTGACCGGACAGGTCACGGTGGTGTCGGGCCGGGCGGTGTAACGGGAGTTGGCCCGGTAGTCGTTGCGGATGACGGTCAGGATCGACTCCCGGTACTTCGGGCGGTCCAGCAGCCTCGCCGGGATCCCGCCCAGCTCCCGGAGTTCGTCCAGGACCTCGTCGTCGCCCCGGGGGATGTTCAGGCCGAGCCCGGCGGACGGCGAGCGGCGGCCCGAGACGAACAGCCGCACCGGCGCCCGCCCGGCCGCCTCCAGCCGGCGGGTCACCTCGAAGGCGACGACCGAGCCCATGCTGTGGCCCAGCACGGCCAACGGCAGGTCGTCGAAGGCGAGCAGTTCGGTGCCGATCCGGTCGGCCAGCGCGCCGATGTCGTCGATCCCGCGCCCCCCGGACCCGCCGCGCCGCCCGGGGTACTGGACCGACAGCGCCTCGACGCCGCCGGGAAGGGCGGCCGAGAGCCGGCGGTAGGTGCCCGCCGAGGCCCCGGCGTGCGGGCAACAGACCAGGCGCAGCCCGGCCCTCGGTGCGGGGTCGAATATCTGGATCCATCCCGTGTTATTGGTCAAGCCTTGTTCTTCCATCCCAGTTGTCCCGTCCTATCCGATCACTGGGCAGCGGAGACGCAAATGATTGACGCAGGCGTGGAAGTTCTTCGGTGAGGAGAGTCGGCAGAAGGCAGGTTCGGCGCTTTCCTCGAGCCGTGATCGCCGTCGGGGCGGAGTCGACGGCGGCAACTCGCGTTATCCATGGTGAGGGCCGCAACACGGTTCGCGGCCACAGGAGTTGCCAGGACGTCAGCTTACCTTGCGCCACTTTCATGTCAACCAATCAGAGTCCGTGTGCGACGTGTTCCCCGTGGGACTGCTGGTGAGGATTGGAAGGCCATGAAGGAACACGCACCATCCTGCCCGGACGCGCCCGGGAGGCGCCTCGACCACCTCTTTCGCGACCGCCCGCCCCCGGGATCGCGGTCCGTACCGCAACGAAGCGGTCGCGAAGGCCATTCACCTCTATGACAGAGATATCTCGACGGTGCACATCGCCTATCCGCGGAACGGCCCCGCGAAAGTCCGCCCCTGCACCCACCGGAGGCCCTCACGGCCTTCTTCGGCGTCAAGCCCAACTACTTCTTCGGTGACGAGGTCGCAAAGGAGGCCGATTCGGCGCCGTCGAGGTGGCTCCGCCGGTCGGCCCTGTCGGCCCTGTCGGCACTGTCGGCAGCGGCGGCAGCGGCGGCAGCGGCAGCAGCGGTAGCGCCGGGCAGCGGCGGCCTCCCGCCGCTGCCCGGCGGCCTCACTCCGCGGCCGAGGACACCGGCGCGGCAGGGGGCTCGGCGGGCGCCGTGCGGCCGTCCGCCCGGCCCGAGATCCAGGCGAGGCCGGCCGCCGACACGGCGAAGGCCGCCGCGACCGGGAGCAGGTGCCCGGCGGAGCCGAAGGCCTTCAGACCGATCGCCCCGAGGACGCTGGACAGCGAGACCGCCAGGTACAGCACGGCCGCGTTGAGCGAGACGACGAGGGACTCGGAGCCCGCCGGGGCGAGCGCGATGATCCGCTGCTGCTGCGGCGCGGTCAGCGACCAGGAGGCCACCCCGCAGAACGCCACCGACACCAGCGCGGCCGCGAACGAGCCCCGGCTCGCCAGCATCGCCAAGAAGACGGCCGCGAGCCCCAGGGTCGCGGTGATCACCACCTTGCGCGGCCCGTACCGGTCGGCGAGGTGCCCGGCCATCAGGTTCCCGGCGGTGCCGGCCACCCCGAAGACCAGCAGCAGCAGCGACACCCGTGCCCCGTGTCCCCCGACGGCCGGCGCGAAGACGGAGCTGATGTACGTGTAGGGGAGGTAGACGCCGACGAAGGCCAGCAGGGTGCAGGCGAGCACGCCGGCCACCCGCCGATCGGTGAGCGGGGACAGGCGCCGGCGCAGCCCGGCCGCGGTGCCGAGCCTGATCTCGGGCAGTCGCAACGCGATCACGGCGGCGACCGGGACCGCCAGGGCGGTGACGAACCACATCGTCGCCCGCCAGCCGATCGCGTCGCCGAGAGCGGTGCCCAGCGGCGCGCCGAGGGCGAGCGAGGCGGTCAGGCCCACGGTCACGATGGCGATCGCCCGGCCGCGGTGGCGCTCACCGGCGAGCGCCGCCGCCGTGGCGCCCGCGTTCGGGGTGAACATCGCCGCACCGGCCGCCGCGATCACCCGCGAGGCCAGCACCAGCCCGTAGCCGGGGGCGACCGCCGTCACCACGTTGCCCACCCCGAACACCAGCAGCGCCGTGACCAGCACGGTACGCCGTGACCAGGTGCCGGTCAGCGCCGCCAGAACCGGGGAGAGCACCGCGTAGGCGAGGGCGAAGACACTGACCAGCTGGCCCGCCGCGGCGACATCGACGTGCAGTGAGCCGGCGATGTCGGGGAGCAGGCCCGCGATGACGAAGGCGTCGGTGCCCACGGCGAAGGTACCGAGGGCCAGGAGCATCGCGGCGGGTCCCCAGGGGGCCGCCGGGGACGCGTCGGCGGGGTCGGTCACGGTGCGACTCCCGGTTCGATGATCGGCGTCTGTTACGACCGGCATCGTAACGGCAGGGGCCTCCCCCACTGGTGCCGACAGCGCGGCCGACCGTCGGGTTCCGGCCAAATGCCCGTCGGAGAAGTTCCGTTGAAGCCTTCGACGGCCGACGACCCCGAGGCGACGCCGGTCCCCCGCAACTCGCCCGCGGCGGCCGAAAGGCGTCAGAAAGGTCGATGTCCATCGGACAAGACGACTACTATCGAAGCACGGAGAGCCTCCTGCCGATCGGCCCGGACGGATGGGTACCGTCGGCACCGGTGCACGGCCGCACCGACGAGCAGGGTGGAGCGGATGAACGCGATCGAGGAGACCTGGCTGCCACAGCCCGACCTTGCGGCGGTGGACATCGGCACCGTGCTCCAGGCACTGGCCGATCCGGTGCGCCTGCAGATCCTCCGGGCGCTCGACGCCTCCGCCGAGGAGTCGTGCACGTCGCTGGACCTGCCCGTCAAGCGCTCGACCGTCTCGCACCACCTGCGCACCCTGCGCGAGGCCGGTGTCGTGGCGACCAGGCTGGTCGGCAACAGTCGGCTCAGCCGGCTGCGCCGGGACGACCTCGAAGCCCGTTTCCCCGGACTCCTGACCTCGATCCTCACGGCCGCCCCGGCGACCGCCCCACCGGCCGTCCCGACCGGCTGACCCGGCGGGCCCGGTGATCCGGACCGCCACCACACCGCCGCGCCATCGCGCCATCGCGTCCACCCAACCGCCCCACCGGCGAGAAGGAGCACAGCATGGGCCGCTACGCCCACCTGGCGTACACCGACGAGGTGCGCCTGGTCCAGAGGGAACAGGGAAGCGAGTTGTCGGCCATCCGCCAGCTCGCGCACGGCGACGAGCCCGAGGAGCTGACGGACGCCGAGACCGACTTCATCCAGTCCCGCGACGGGTTCTACCTGGCCAGCGTCAGCGAGACCGGCTGGCCGTACGTCCAGTTCCGCGGCGGTCCGCCCGGCTTCGCCCAGGTCGTCGACGAGCGGACGATCGCCTTCGCCGAGGTGCGCGGCAACCGCCAGTACATCAGCACCGGCAACATCCGCGCGGACGGCCGGGTGGCGCTGTTCTTCATGGACTACGCCCGCCAGGCCCGGCTGAAGCTCTTCGGCCGGGCCTCGGTGCAGGACCTGGAGGAGAATCCGGAGCTCGACCGGCGCCTGCTCGCCACCCGGACCGGGGGCCGGGTGGAACGCCTGATGACCATCCACGTCGAGGGCTTCAACTGGAACTGCCCCCAGCACATCACCCCGCGCTTCTCCGAGGCCGAACTCCGGCCCCACCTCGACCAGTTGCAGGACCGGCTGGCCGCATTGGAGAAGGAGAACCGCCTACTGCGGACGCAACTGGAGCAGCGGGCCGGGTAGACCGGCAGCAAGCTCGCTGCCGTTGGGAAGCGGGTCGCCGGGCTGCCGGCGGCCCCTTTCCGACCTCGGTCCGCATGACCTGAGGGCCTGTGCCTGGTCGCGGTGGGGGCTCAGTGTTCGGCGAGGATCCGGCTGGGCTTGGCGGCGGCGGGGCATCGGCTTGGAGGAGATGCGCCAGGTTCACCTCGTGTGGCCTGCTCGACCAATGACGCGCCCGGGCACGGCGTCGCTGGTCGACATAAGCCGTCGCTGGTCGACACAAGCCAACATCCGACGCAGACTTGAGTTAGGTCGTCTATCTGAAGACCGGCCGACGCCCATGTGATCCAGAGATCTAAATATTCTGACACGAAGAATGCAAACCCATCCCTACTCGCCAGAGGGGAGGGAAAGTGTCATATCCAGAATGGGGAGAGTTCGACGTCATATCCCCAGAGCTCATCATAGATCGAGACAATGAGGCGCGCTGCCCCTATACCCCGAAGCTTGCGTTAGTTGATTCCAAGTCACTTAGTCGCGCCATTGAATCGACATGGAATCAGTATGGCTTGAATGAGTGGAAAGGAATCGATGATCGCACCCGAGGGAATGCCTTCAATGTTGAGAGACTGCTTTGCCTGATGCTTCCTTCGGAACGATTTTGCGCATATCACCTAGGGCGAGGCATGGCGGGAGTCGCCTTGGAAGTCATCGCATTCCCGTGCGATCAATACCAACCTTTAGTTGCCCCAATGGAGGCTCTCATTCCGCGCATTGTGCCTGGGGCAGACTCGCAGTACGTTTCGCGAACCAAAGAGACACTAAGTGATTTCATGGCAGCCGAACAGAGCCGCGGAACCCAGGGATTCGCTGACCTCTTCAGGGCCACTGAGCCTGTAAAGCCGAAAAAGGTCCGCTGGTGGCAAAGGTGAACGAGGCCAGGCCCTGAAAAGGCGGCGAGGCTGCCGACCGAAGGCGCACCTACGAACGAACTGCTGGCCCCCCGCACGCGTGCGACGCGACCTGGAACTCGTCCTGCACTGGTCACCGTATGAGGGCCCAGAGAACGTTGAGGCGGCTGCGGGCGAGTGCGAGGACGGCCTGCTTGTGGATCTTGCCCTCGTTCCGCTTGCATTCGTAGAACATCCTCGAGCTGGGACAGCAACGGGCTGCGACCTTGGCGGAGAACACGTGCAAGAGCCGACGGCGGTAGCGGTGAGGCCGGCGCATGTTGCCGCTGATGCGTCCGGCCGTTCGCTGCTCTGGCCAGGCGGTTACCTACTCGGCGCGGCGGATGGCCATGGCCAGCTCGCATCAGCTGCGGGCCTTGCGCCGAGTCGTCCTGCCTGAGCGCCATCCGACGCCTCGACCACGTGCGGAGTATTCGTGAAGACCCGCAGGATTCGCAGCGCTCCACTCGGGTGCAGGTCGCCTTGCGGGTTGAGATCCGGCGCATACGACGGCAGCTGGACGACCAGTCGTGGGATCGCCGTTTAGTCGCCTTTGCCGTATGGCGCCGGGTCGGTTAGGGCAAGGTGGTAGCGGCACAAGATGTATGAGCATGAGGAGGGCCAGTGGCGGGAGGGGCGGCGCGTCCGAAGCGGCAGCCGGACTATGCGGCGCAGGCACGGCGGGCCGAAGCCGAGCAGCGCAGGCTCCAGCAGCAGGCGGAGCGTGAGCGCAAGGCCGCGGAGGCCCGTGCCAAGCAGGCTGAGCGGGAGCTGCGTGCTGCCTACTCAGTAGCGCGGGCCCAGGAGGCGGTGGACCTCACGAGCGTGGCGGAAGACGACGCCGAGAAGCTGCGGACACTTCTTACCCGGTCGGTCCAACACGCGGCTCCGTTGTCATTCAGCGCGCTTCGCCAGCAGTTCACGCCTGCTGCGTTCGTGGCCGGCAGGTTGGACCGTGCGGTGGCCGCACCACGGTGGGAGGACTTCGAACCGCCCGCTCGGCGTGGCCTGCTGGCCTCGCTGGGATTCGCCAGCCCGCGTCACGAAGCTGCGGTCGAGGAGGCCCGGCGCCGTTTCGACGAAGCACTGGCCGAGCACGCCCGAGGAGACAAGAAGCGGGTGGCCAAACTCGCGGAGCGCCGGGCCGCACACGACTCGAAGGTCCGAGAAGCTGCCGAGCGGGTCCACGCGTTCAACGCCGCATTGACGGAGCGGGAAGCGGCGTACCGGGCCGGAGACGTCGAGGCCGTGGAATGGTTCGTCGACCAGGTGCTGGCCGCGTCTGTCTATCCCCTCGGATTCCCGAAGCGGCACCAGGTGTCCTACCAGGCCGACACCGGTGATCTCCTTGTGCAGTTGGACCTGCCGCTGGAGGACGTGGTGCCGCCAGCCCGCTCCTTCAAGTACGTAAAGACGCGGGACGAGATCGTTCCTGTGCCGCGGCCCGAGAAGGAGCGCAAGGAACTGTACGCGTCGGTTCTCGCCCAGAGCGCGCTTCGCACTCTGCATGACGTATTCGCCTCCGACCCGGACCGGGTCATCCGGTCCATCGCCCTCAACTGCCACGTCGACACCATCGACCGTGCCACGGGACGCGGTGTCCATCCGTGCCTGATCACCCTGCAGGCGAGCAGGGAGGACTTCGAGGCCCTCGTTCTCACCAAGGTGGAACCCCGACTGTGTCTCCAGCGGCTTCGGGCTCTCGTCTCCCCGAACCCCTACGAGCTGGAACCGGTGCGCCCGCTGGTGACGTTCGACCTGTCGAAGTTCAGGCTGATGGACAGCATGGACGTGGTTGCCGGCCTTGACAGCCGACCAGTACTGATCGACCTTTCGCCCCTCGAGTTCGAGCACCTGGTCCGCCAGCTCTTCGAAGCCATCGGCATGGAAGGGTGGAACACACAGCCGTCCAAGGACGAGGGAGTGGACGCCATCGTGATGAACACCGACCCGGTGATGAAGGGGCTGTGCGTCATCCAGGCGAAGCGCAGCCGTAACGTGGTGCCCTTCGAGACCGTCTCGGCCCTGGCGGGCGTCGTCGAGCACAAACGGGCAGCGAAGGGCATCCTGGTCACCACCTCGTGGTTCGGCAGAGCCAGCCAGGCGTTCGCCCAGGACCACGGCCGACTCGAGCTCCTCGACGGAGCCAACCTGGTCCACCTTTTCAAGGAGCACCTTGATCTCGACGTCATCCCCGGCCCGGTTCCCCCCAAGCGTCGCGCCTAGAAGCGCTGTTCGCTCCACTCCAGGCGAGCACTCGGCGGGGCGGGAGCTCGAGGGTGGACTCGCGTGCGGCCGGGGCGAGGATGTATTCGTCCATGCTCGGACAACGCCCACGCCGTAGGTGCGGCTGTATGCGGCCTCGCCTACGGCGTAGAAACCGAAGTCCGGCTCCTCGGTGGTGACCTCGCTGTTGACGTCGACGGCGTGGAGGCTGCCGGGGCGTCCGACAGCTGCCCGCAGAGCCCGGTCGACCAACTATATGGTCCGGCCCTGGTTTCGTCCGACACCGCACCGGAGGCGCCCAGGAGTTGTCCTCCATGGAACCGATACGCCCCCTCGGAGTCGTTCGTCCCCAGGTTGTCCGACCGATGGAGCAGGATGGGCTCTGACGAGTCACCGGGAAGAGGGAAGCAAGGAATGGCCGCCGACGAGACCCAGCTGCCTGTCGAGTTCCTGGCCACCCTCGCGGCCGGCGCCGATCCCGGGTCCGCGGCGGCCCGGATGGCGGCCGAGCAGGCCCATGACGTAGCCAACAGCCAACAGGGCGGGCCGCTCCTCGCCGCGCTTCTCGCCAAGCCGTATCGGGATTCGGCGCCCTCCTGGCTGTTGGAGGCCGCGGTGGCGAACGGGCTGCGGCAGAGCGAGAGCGCGTACCTCACCGACTCCACCTCGCGCTCACAAGCTCGTTGACATCCGGCATGTTTCCTGTCAACGACGACCTGCAGCCTCCATTGCTACCGATGAAGAGTCAGCCTCGGGGGAGCCCGGAAGGAGCGCGACAGCGCCCACTCACAAGATCGAAGCTCACGTCCGCCGCCTCCGACCGCCGGGCCAACGTCGGCCTGAGGCTCGGCGTCACGGGCTTTCACCGTTCCCTGCCGCTCGGATGCGAGGGCCGCAGCAACAGGCCTTACGGTCATGCGAGGTTCGGACGATACGGGGAGTAGCCTTGGTATCACCGAAGGCACTTCGTATGCCGGCACCGGACACTGGCGTCGTCTCCGGCGAACGGGTATGCCGGACCCGGGCCCCGCTCGGGTTCGGAGACAGGCCCCTTGATCATGACTGTGATCCTCGATTGTGCGCCGACGCCGACCACCCCCGAATCCACCCTGCGGCTCTCCCTGCACCCGGCGGCGCACAGGCCGGTCGGCTAGACGGGGCCTGGTGGCCCCCGGTCGCGTGACCTTCTTCTCGAACTTCCCTCTCTGGCCGCCGAGATCGACGAGCGGTGGGGCCGGGTCACCCGGATCACTGTGAATCCCGCACAGTGGCCAGTCGTCCCCCGGCGGATCCCGGTCGCGGGCCACACCGTCCACGCGGGCTGGTTCACCCTCGAACAGGACGAACACGTGGTCACGGTCTGCTCGTACGCGCCGCGCCACCTGAACCTGTTGGTCGTCCCCCCGCAAACGGCTGCCGTCGATGCCGCCCGGCTGATGACCGAGGCGGCCGACCCCGAGAGCACGAGGACCGCGAGCGCCCTGCTCGCCGCCGGGACGGGCGGCGCTGCGGCGCAGCCGAAGGCCCGTTCCGACTTCCTGCCGTCGGCCGTCACACCCGCCGACGGCTTGGGTGAGGCCGGCAGGCGAGCGGATCTCGCCCAGGCTCCAGCCATGCGCTCGACGCTGCTGGACTGCAGAAGTGGCTCGCTGGTGTTCCTTGCCGTTGACCGCTCGGAGAACTGGTGGTCAGTCAGATGTGCTCGGCATGTTGATCAGTGAGTGCGGGTGTGCTTGATGTTGCCCAGCGTGGCAGGTCCCATTCAATCGGTGATCGGTACGTGTTAGCGTCCGATGATCCTGATCCATGATGCGCCCGGCCCGGCGGTCGGAGCGCATCTCAACGTGGCGATCGGCGAAGGACGCGGGTGCGGCGGGCCGGCGACGAACGGACGCACGATGGCCTTGGCCCACCTCGCCGAAGGGGGCACTGCATGAGGGTTCTGGTCACCGACCTGGACGGCACGCTGCTGGGCGGCGACCGGGCCGACCGCCGCCGCCTGCGGGCCGCGCTGGACCGCCACCCGGAGGTGACCGTGGTCTTCGCGACCGGCCGCGGGCTGTCCTCCGTACGCGAGGTGCTGCGGGACCCGCTGGTGCCCAGGCCGCGCTGGATCATCGCGGACGTCGGGGCGAGCGTCATCGACGGCGCGGACCACGTCCCGGTCGAGGCCCTGCAGCGCGGACTGCGCAGCGGCTGGCCCGGTGCCCAGCGGGTCCGCGCAGCGTTGCGCCGCTTTCCCGGCCTGAACCACCAGCACGGCGTGGCGCAGTCCGGGCGCTGCTCCTTCCATCTGCGCCCCGAACAACTCACCCCGGAGATCACCGACGCGGTGCGTGCGCTGGGCTGCACGTGGCTGTACTCCGCCGACCGCTACTTCGATGTGCTGCCGCCCGGAGCGAGCAAGGGCAGCGCGCTCGCGGCCCTTGCCACCGAACAGCACTGGCCGATGGACTCGGTCCTGGTCGCCGGCGACTCCCTCAACGACCTGTCCCTGTTCGCACTCGGCGCACACGGCGTGATCGTCGGCAACGCCGAACCCGCCCTGCGTGAGGCCGTACCCGAGGACGACACGGTCCACCGCCCCGACCGGCCCGGCGCCGCGGGCATCCTGTCGGCCCTTCAAAACCTGGGCTGGGTGGAACGCGACCACCCGCTCGTCATCGGGTACCACCGACCGCCGGTGCACTGGACGCCCGACGGCTGGCGGCCCCCCGCGAGCCCCAACGGCATCCTGCCCACCTTGCGCACCCTGCTCGGCGAGAACCCGCAGGCCCTGTGGACGACCGCCACAGTCGTCGAACCCGGGGCGCCCCCGGCCGAGCTGGACCGGCACGGCACCGGGCTGCCGCTCTCCTTCGTCCCGGTGAGCGCCGCGCAGTGGGCCGGCTACTTCCACCGGGCCTGCAAGGAGACGCTCTGGCCGGTGCTGATGTCCCAGCCGGAGCGACTGCGCTTCGCCCCCGACGCGTGGAGCCACTACCGCGAGGTCAACAGCCGATTCGCCGAGCACATCAACGCCCGCGCCGCGCCCGGCGCCACGGTCTGGCTCCACGACTACAACCTGTGGCTCGTCCCCGGCCTGCTCCGCCCCACCCGCCCCGACCTGCGGGTCGGCCTGTTCCACCACACCCCCTTCCCGCCGCCCAACGTCTTCGCCGCCCTCCCCACTGCCACGGAGATCCGTGCCTCCCTGGCCTGCCTGGACTGGGTCGGATTCCACACCGAGACCTTCGCCGGACACTTCCGTCAAACCCTCGCCGGCGCCTCGCGAGTGCCTCGGGTGGGCGTGCATCCCCTGGGCATCGACCGGGAGGCCATCGAAGCGCTTGCCCGCGCCCGCCGGCCCCGGGCCGCCCCGGCCGACGGGCCGCTGGTGCTCTCCGTCGAGCGCCTCGACTACGCCAAAGCGCCCGTGCAGAAGGTCGAGGCCATCGCGGCCCTGCTCACCCACCGCCCCGAGCTGCGCGGACGGCTGCGGTTCCGCCTGGTCTGCCCGCCCCCCGAGGCCGGGATCACCTCCCACGACGCGACCCGGCAGCAGCTGGAGCACCGCATTACCGCTGTCAACCACGCTTGGGGGAACTCCAGTTGGCAGCCGATCGAGTACCTGCCCCGTAATCTGCCGCTCGACGAGGTGATCGACCACTACCTCGCCGCCGACGTATTCTGGGTGACCTCCCTCCAGGACGGGATGAACCTGACCGCGAAGGAGTACATCGCCGCCCAGTACGCCAATGGCCACTCCGGCGTGCTGGTGCTGTCCCGCCACACCGGCGCCGCCTCCGAGCTCGGCAGCGCGGCACTCCTCACCGACCCCCACTCACCCACGGACCTCGCGGACACCTTGCACCAAGCCCTGACGCTCACCTCCGAAGAACGCCGCTACCGGCTGGAACTACTCGCCGACCGCCTCGGACACCGCCACCCCGCGAACTGGGCCGCCGACATCACCACCGCCATCCGCGACGACGACACGCTTCCCCGCCGTCGCGCTCACCTGCGCCAGGACGACACCAACATGGTGGTCACCACCGTTCGGTGACCACGCCGCGGTGGCCCGGCCAGGTGTGACGGACAGCCGATCCGAGTCTCGAAGGCACCACTCGTGTTCAGGCGGTCCTACGTTGTTGATGTGGCGGACGGGCCAGTCGTATGGTCCAGAGGCCCAGGGACGCCGGGTATGGCTTTCAGGCGGTTGCACTCGATGGTTCTCCGCACCTGGCCGCCCGGTGTCTCACGACGACTCGACCGCTGATTAGGAGCTGCGGGCCCCTCGGGTGCACCGCTGAGTAGGACCACGCTGGCGAGGTCGTCCGGACGAACAGCGCACATCGAACGAGCGGGGGAACAGGTGGCCCAGATCTGGGCGGGCACGGACATCGGCAAGACCCACCACCACTGCGTGGTCCTGGACACCGAGGGCAGGAAGCTGCTCTCGCGCCGGGTCCTGAACGACGAGCCGGAACTGCTGGCACTGCTCGCCGACGTACTGGCACTGGACGAGGACGTGCTCTGGGCGGTCGACGTCGCCGACGGCATGGCCGCCCTGCTGATCAACGTGCTCCTCAACCACGGCCAGCAACTGGTCTACATACCCGGCCTGGCGGTCAACCGGGCCTCGGCCGGCTACCGGGGCACGGGCAAGACCGACGCCAAGGACGCCGTCGTCATCGCCGACCAGGCCCGCATGCGCCGGGACCTGGCCGTGATCCGGCCGGACGACGAGCACGCCGTCGAACTGAGGATCCTCACCGACCGCCGCTCCGACCTGACCGCCGACCGCACCCGCCGGATCAACCGGCTGCGCGGCCAACTCACAGGCATTTTCCCGGCGTTGGAGCGGATCCTTGACCTCGGTAACGTCGGTCCGCTGGTCCTGCTGACCGGCTACCAGACCCCGGCCGCCCTGCGGCGGACCGGCCGCAGCCGTCTGGAGACCTGGCTGCGTAACCGCAAGGTCCGCGGCGCCGACACCCTGGCCCAGGCCGCCGTAGAGGCGGCCGAGCGCCAGCACACCACCGTCCCCGGGGAGAAGATCGCCGCGCAGGTGATCCACACCCTGGCGAAGGAGGTGATGGACCTCAACGAGCAGATCACCGAGACCGACAAGCTCATTGCGGCCCGGTTTCGCGACCACGACCTCGCCGAGGTGATCGCCAGCATGCCCGGCATCGGCCCGCTGCTGGGGGCCGAGTTCCTGGCGGCCACCGCCGGCGACATGAGCCGCTTCGGCAGCGCCGACCGCCTGGCCAGCTTCGCCGGAGTCGCCCCGGTGCCCCGCGACTCCGGCAACGTCAGCGGCAACCTGCACCGCCCCCGGCGCTACCACCGCGGCCTGCAACGCGTCTTCTACACCTCCGCGATGATCAGAATCCAGTGCTGCGAGGAGTCGCGCCGCTTCTACGACCGCAAACGTGCCGAGGGCAAGCGACACACCCAGGCAGTCCTGGCCCTGGCCCGCCGACGCGTCAACGTCCTGTGGGCCCTCATTCGTGACGGGCAGTGCTTCCAACGTGGACTCCCGGTCACAGTCGCTGCTTGACAACAGCATTAGGAGGTGCCCTGCGGACCCGCCGGCGATTTCGACTTCCGACAGACGCGGCTCTGTGCCGTGATCGACAGGGAGGAGTGTGCCCTCCCCGAATCGGAGCAACTCATCAGAGAGTCGGCTATCGCCCGGCCACCGGTGGCGCCGGACGGCGTCTCCACCTCGACAAGGCGCCGTCACTGAGGATGTCTACATCAATGTCGTCGCTTCGTCCGTCGGCGCTCCCTCGGGCATCGGACGCTCCGGTGTCCGGAGGAGCGCGGAGCCCAGGAGCAGCCAGGCGGTGGCGAGGAGCCAGCCGCCGAGGACGTCCAGCGGCCAGTGGACACCGAGGTAGAAGCGGGTGGCGGCGAAGGCGACGGCTCGGAGCGCGTCTCCAGGGCCGTGATGCTCGGCGTGCTGCCGCCGTTCCTACTGAAGGCCGATGACACCCCGGGCGGGGTCGGCGACATCGTCTTCGAGAGGATCCGGGGCGCCATCCGCGCCGACCGCCCCGCCTTCGTCGCCGGCTTCTACCACGTGGACGTGCTCGGCGGCGACCGGGTGAGCGACCAAGTCGGTCAGTGCAGCTGGAACGTCGGCGTTTCGGCCTCCGCCAAGGCGACCGCGGACTGCGTCCCGACCTGGCTCACCGACTTCCGTGCGGACCTGCCGAAGATCGACGTCCCCGTCCTGATCATCCACGGCGACGCCGACCGCACCCTGCCGCTGCGCTCGACCGCCGTCCCACTCTCGAAGGCCATCGCGGGCGCCCGCCTGGTGGTGCTCGAAGGGGCCCCGCACGGTCTTCATCTGGACGCACGCCACCGAGGTCAACAGAGAACGCGGACTGATCACCGCCGTCGGCGACGACGCCGACGTCCTGCCGCGGGTCGGCCCGCACACCCGCGTGGTCGACGCGCTGGGTCGGCGCGCCGTCCCCGGCCTCAACGACTCGCACCTGCACGTCATCCGGGGCGGCCTCAACTACGTGCTGGAACTGCGCTGGGACGGCGTGCCCACGCTGCGCCAGGCGCTGGCCATGCTGCGTGCCCAGGCCGAGCGCACCCCACCGGGCCAGTGGGTCCGGGTGGTGGGTGGCTGGTCCGCCGACCAGTTCGCCGAGCGTCGACTGCCCACCCTCGCCGAACTCAACGCCGCCGCCCCCGACACCCCGGTGTTCGTGCTGCACCTGTACCAGTCGGCGCTGCTCAACCGGGCGGCACTGCGGGCCGCGGGCTTCACCCGGAACACCCCCGACCCGGTCGGCGGGCAGATCGTGCGTGCTCACGACGGCGAGCCGACCGGCATGCTGCTGGCCGCACCGGGCGCCCTGCTGCTGTACTCCACGCTGGCCACGGCTCCGACCCTGGACGAGGCCGACAAGGCCGCCTCCACCCGGCACTTCCTGCGCGAGCTCAACCGCTTCGGGCTCACCTCCGCCATCGACGCGGCGGGCGGCTTCCAGAGCTTCCCGGAGAACTACGGCACCGTCACGGAGTTGGCGAAGAACGGCCAGCGCCGGGCAGGAGCTGGACGACCTGCGGCGCTGGGTGGAGACCGTCCGACCCGGCGACGGGGACGAGTGGCTGCGACTCAACGGAGCCGTGGAGAACCTCACCTGGGCGGCCGCCGACTTCGAGAACTTCTCCGAGGCGCGCCCCGAACTCGGCCCGTACGAGGCCGGGTTCGAGCAAGCGGTGCGGCTGCTGATGGAGCACGACTGGGGCTTCCGGCTGCACGCGAGCTACGACGAGACGATCCGCCGCGATCTGGCGGTCTTCGAGCGGCTGGCCGCCGAGGGCCTGTTCCCCGGTGGGAACCGGTGGCTCTTCGACCACGCCGAGACGGTCTCCGCCGCGAGCCTGGAGCGGATCGCGGCGCTCGGCGGCGCCGTCTCGGTGCAGAACCGGATGTCCTTCCAGGGCGAGGCGTTCGTCCGGCGCTACGGCGCGGCCGCGGCCGCCGACGCCCCGCCGGTGCGGGCGATGCTGGAACGCGGCCTGACGGTGGCCGTCGGCACCGACGCCACCCGGGTCTCCTCCTACAACCCACGGGTGGCCCTGCACTGGCTGGTCTCCGGACGGGCCGTCAGTGGACGCGCGGTCCGCCCGGCCGCCAACCGGCTGAGCCGCGAGGAGGCACTGGAGCTGTACACCCTCGGCGGCGCCCGGCTCACCGGTGAGGAGGAGGTCAAGGGCCGTCTTCGGGTGGGCTGTTACGCCGACCTCACGGTGCTCAGCGCGGACTACCTCACCGTCCCCGAGGCGGACATCCCGCACATCGAGTCGGTGCTCACCGTAGTCGGCGGCCGTATCGTGTACGGCGTCCAGGAGCACGAGGGCCTCGCCCCCGAGCTGCCGGCCGTGGTCCCGCTGTGGAGCCCGGTGGCACGCTTCGGCGGCTACCAGGCCACCCCGGCGCCGAGCCTGTCCGGTGTCCGGCAGGCCGAGCGGCTGGCCGAGGCGGCGGCCGACTCCGACGAGCAGCGCGCCTGGCGCGCGGCCCGCGGCCACTGGGTGCCCGGACAGGGCGGCGGCCCCGCACTCGACGACCCCTGTTTCCTCTGAATCGCCCGCTTCCGGCCTGACCGGTCGAACCATCGTGCGCCGCCGAGCCCTTGCCGCTTGGCGGCGCACGGCGTTGCCCGGCGGGAGCCGTGAATGGACCACCCACGTGACAGATCTCGATGGTCTCTGCTGCCCGAGGTTCTGGCGACGCAGCCGGGGGAGTTCCTCTCGCTCAGGGCTGGTCAGCCGCCCGGCAGGCCTTCTCACGGCCGCAAGCCGCTTCGCACCACGCTCAGCGGACACGAGGGCGCGGCCCTGGTCGACGTACCCGCCGGCAGCTTCGCCGCTGGCTGCGGAGGGAGAGCTTCACCCTGGCACGCCTGCTGGCTCCTGCACAGCGAGTACGGCGAAGCCGACGACGAAGACCTCGGCACCAGCGCGCCGGCCGCGAACGCTTCGCCCAGCTCGTCCGCGACACTGCCGCCCGCCACCGCGGCCGCCTCATCCGAGCCGCCGCCCTACGAACCCACACGCCGCCGACCGGCTGGTTCTCCATGGGTAACGGGAGCTGTACTTTCGGGTGCCGCCGAAGCGGCGGTCGGCAACGGCGGGTGCGCCGCTGGGTCCAGAGCTCAATGGTCGTCCTGTCCACTTGTCGTGCCCAATCGCACCGTTTTGCGCTCCGCTGCGGGCGGCGGCCGGCCGTACCGCCGGGGTGCTCACGGCCCGGCCGAACCCGGTGGCCCTTCGAACGGGCCGGCGAGCGCGTCGGTGATCCACCCGCCCTAGAAGCGGCCACCCTTGGCGCGCACCGTCTCGCCGTGAACCGTGCACAGGTCCACCACTCCGGGGTAGCACGCCAGACGGCCGCTCACTCCTCGTGGACGGGCTTCGGATGGGAACAGCCCCAGGCCGCCCGCGCCGCTGTGCGCTGCCCGACCCGCGCGTCCCAGGAGCGGGCCCGCCCCTTCCACTCGCACACGCTCACACCCTCCCGGGACGTGAGGAACTCGGTGACAACGTCATCCGGGGGAGGTAGTGCACCGGCGGGTGGCTCGTCTCCAGCACACGCGCCGCCTCGGCCGCGGAGGCGATCAGCACCCCGGCGAACCGCACCGCGATCCGCGTCCGGCGAGCAGAGTGGACGGCCGGTGGGTGCGGGTGGTCACGCACCGGTTCGAGGCCGGACCGCCGGTCATCACGCCGCCGTGCGGTCCGGTGCGGGGAGCAGCCCAGCCGAGCCGGCGTCGGGCGTGATCGCGGCGCGCAGCCGAAGGAGCCCGTCGCGGACGCGGGTCTTGACGGTGCCCAGCGGCACGCCGGTCCGGTGCGCGATCTCACGTTGCGTGTACCCGCCGTAGTAGGCCAGCACCACGGCCTCGCGTTGCGCCGCGCTCAGCTGCCGGAGCGCGGACCGGACCCGTCGGCGTTCGAGCGATCGCAGCGCCTGCTCCTCCGGGGGGTCACCGGGGCAGGTCTCCCGGAGCCCGACCCGCCGGTCGCGTTCGGCGGACGCCTGGACGGCCCGCACCCGGTCCACGGCCCGGCGGTGCGCGCAGACCAGCACCCAGGTCATGACCGCGCCACGCTCCGGCCGGTACGCGGCAGCGGTGCGCCACACCTCCAGCAGGACTTCCTGGGCCACCTCCTCTGCGTGCGCCGGGCTGTGCAGGGTCCGTAGCACGACCCCGTAAACCGGCCCGGCGATCACGCTGTACAGCAACTCGAAGGCCGCCTCGTCGCCCCGGGCGACCCGGCCCACGAGCTGGGGCATTTCCTCGGCCGTCGGGCTGCGGCGAACGACGGAACGTCTGCCGCACTCGGTCCTCGTTGGCGTCTTCACACCGTCACGGTGCAGCGATTCGCCCCGGAAAGCCCAGTCGCAGCGTTTGTGCAGCGCACTCTGCCGCACACCCCGTGAAACGCTGCGCCTTCGGTGCGAGTGGGGCGGGAGCTTACCGCGGCCAATGCTCGCCACGGGCCGCACGGCGGCCATGGACTCACTCGGAACGGGAGCGGACCATGAAGCTGCACGACGAACTTCCGGTCGACAATCACCTCTCGCAGATCTACCGCGCGGGCGCCGGCCTGTGCGGAGCGGCGCTACTGGTCTTCGGCTGCCTCGGGCTCACGAACGGTCTGGCGTTCTTCAGCACCAGCGGCGAGCGGATCGCCGGCCTGTCCAGCAACGGCCTGCTCAGCCTGGTCTCGGTGGTGACGGCCGTGGTACTGATCGCCGGCGCGCTGATCGGCGGCAACGCGGCCTCCACGGTCAACATCACCGTCGGCGCGCTGTTCGTCCTCAGCGGCTTCGTCAACCTCGTCCTGCTGGACTCGCCCGCCAACATCCTGGCCTTCCGCATCCAGAACGTGCTCTTCAGCTTCGCCATGGGCCTGGTGATCGCCACCTTCGGCATGTACGGCCGCGTCAGCGGCAAGCTGCCCCTCGACAACCCCTACTGGCGCCAGCGCCACCCCCGACCCGCCGACCGGGACAGTGCGCCGGCCCTCCCCGACGGCTCCCGGCCGCCGGTACTCCCCGGGCGGCCGGTGTGAGCGGCCCGTGCCCGCACTGGCTGTTCGGCGACCAGCTCGGGCCGCACTTTCTCGCCCCGGGCGAGGGCGGCCCGGACCCGGACGCGCCGGTGGTCATGATCGAGGCCCGCTCGGTGCTTCGCCGGCGGCGGTTCCACCGGGCCAAGGCGCATCTGGTCCTGTCGGCGATGCGCCACGCCGCCGAGGCGCTCGGCGACCGGGTGCGCTACGTCCGGGCCGACACCTACCGCGAGGGCCTGGCGAAGGCCGTAGGCCGTCGCCGGACCACCGTCTGCCACCCGACCTCGCGCGCTGCCCTCGGCCTGGTGCGCGACCTCGACCAGGTCAGGGTGCTGCCGCCACGCGGCTTCCTGGTCCCCTTCGCCGACTTCCGCCGCTGGGCCGGCGAACCCGGCGAGCGGCGGCTGCTCATGGAGGACTTCTACCACCGGGTGCGCCGCGCCGAGCACCTGCTGCTTGAACCGGACGGCAGCCCGGTCGGCGGCCGCTGGAACCTCGACCGGGACAACCGCGAACCGCCGCCGAGGGGAGCTACCGCCCTGCCGCTGCCGGCCCCGTTCGAGCCCGAGGAGGACGGCATCGACGAGGAGGTCCGGGCCGATCTGGACCGTTGGGAGCGCGCCGGGGAGGTCGCCTTCGTCGGCCGGGACGGCCCGCGCCGCTTCGCCGCGACCCGGCCGGAGGCCGAGCGGGCGCTCGCGCACTTCGTCGCCCACCGCCTGGCCGACTTCGGCCGCTACGAGGATGCCATGCTCCTCGCCGACCCGTGGCTGGCCCACAGCGCCCTGTCCGTCCCGCTCAACCTCGGCCTGCTCGACGCCCGCGAATGCGCGCGTGCCGCCGAGACCGCGTACCGGGCGGGCCGGGTACCGCTCAACAGTGCCGAGGGATTCGTACGACAGATCGTCGGCTGGCGCGAGTACGTCTGGCAGCTCTACTGGCACCTCGGCGAGGGATACCGAGACGCCAACCGCCTCCGCCACCACGAACCTCTTCCCAGCTGGTTCCGCGACCTGGACGCCGATGCCGTCACCGCCCGCTGCCTGTCCCACGTCCTCGCCGAGGTCCGCGACCACGGCTGGGTCCACCACATCCCCCGGCTCATGGTGCTCGGCAACTGGGCCCTCCAGCACGGCTGGGACCCACGGGAGTTGACTGACTGGTTCCACCGCTGCTTCGTGGACGGCTACGACTGGGTGATGACCGCCAACGTGGTCGGCATGTCCCAGTTCGCCGACGGCGGCCTGATCACCACCAAGCCCTACGCGGCCGGCGGCGCCTACCTGAACCGCATGGGCAACCACTGCCGCCCCTGCCGCTACCAGCCCACCGAACGCCTCGGCGACCGCGCCTGCCCCTTCACCACCGGCTACTGGGCCTTCGTCCACCGCCACCAGGACCTCCTCGCCGCCAACCACCGCACCGCCCGGGCCGCCGCCGGCCTGCACCGGCTGACCGGCCTGTCCGAAGTCCTGGCCGCCGAACACACCCGCGGCCAGTCACCGCCGTGAGGCGGCCAGGTCCGCCGCCACTTCCCGGGCCGCCCGCCTCCCCGACGCCGGCGCGCCCTGGACCGAGGGCGTCGCCCGGTGGTCCCCGCACACGTGGCGGCCCGGCGCGAAGCGCGTGCGACGGCTGAGCGACCGCGGGGGCCGCAGCCGCCGAGAGCGCTTCGGCGATCCGGTGGCCGGCGGCTCCCACGCCGAGCAAGAGTTGCCCCGTCGGCAGCCTGGCCGCCGGGGCTGCCCCGGGACGGCCCCCATGCCGTCCTGCGGCAGGCAGAGGGTGCCGCGCGCCATGCCGCTCCGTACCAGGTGGAATCACCTCAACTACGTCCCGTGACATCGCGCTCGCCGCTCTTTCCCTCCGCACGCTGCGGCTGGTCCGCGGGGCGGCTGGCGCCGCACGTGGTCCGGTAGGCGTCGGCCAGGGACGCGGCCATGGCGTCGATGCCCAGCCGCTCGCGCACCGTCGCGGCTCCGGCTTCTGCCATCGCCGCCAGTTCCGGCACGGGGGTGGAGACCAGGGAGCGCAGGCCGTCGGCGAGCCGCTCGACCGAATGGGTGGCCAGCAGTCGTCCGTTGACGCCGTCGTGCAGGTAGTGGGAGGCCCCGCCGCGCTGCGGGGCGGCCACCGGAAGGCCCGCCTCCATGGCTTCCAGTACAGCCAGGCCGAACTCCTCCTTGGCGCTGGGGCATACATACAGGACGGTTCCTGGCCCGCGTTGCGCCAGCGCCCTCTCCAGTAGCCGCACCTGCCGGTTGGGCAGCGCGGGCCACAGGGCGGCGCGCCGCTCGGCCACGGGATCGGTCGCCAGGTGCTGAGCGAGCCGGGCGCGGACCGCCGCTTCGTCCGGGGTCGGGACCGTGGGGGATCCTCCGACCAGCAGCAGCGTGGTGCGGTGGTGCAGGCCCGCGAGGACCCAGGCTTTCACCAGGTGCTCCTGCTGCTTGACGGGGTGGAGCCGTCCTACACAGAGCAGAAGCGGCAGTTCGCGGTCCTCGGCTTCAAGGCCGCTCGCACTCGCGCCGCCGTACAGGCGGGCCAGCTGGCCGTGTGCCGTGTCGTCGTCGGCCGCGGCGGGATGAAAGGGGGCGATGCCCTCGGGCTGGATGTGCACCGGGCGCTCCGCCAGCTGGGGGAAGTGCGCCGCGAGCTCCTGCCCTCCTGGTGCCGCGGGCATGGCCACCAGCAGGTCGGCGCGCGCCACGAGACAGTCGGCGACGAAGATCCGGTGCAGGTCCAGGCGCAGCGCGCGGGCCGCGTCGCCAGTGTGCTCCGGTGGCAGGCCGGCGTGCCGTTCGTCGATCGTGCGGTGGGGGTCGGGGGTGACGGTGAACGCGAGTTTCGCGCCGCGGCGGCGGGCGGTGCGGGCGACGGCGAGTGAGGCGTCATCAGCGAATCTGACGTGCGTGATGTCCGGGCGGTAGCCCGGGAGTTCGAAGATCCGGGCGGTCCACCAGGCCAGTGCCGCCTGGTGCTCGACGGCGGTGTGCGGATCCAGCGGCTGCGGCGAGTCGACGGGCAGCCGGACCAGCAGATGGGATCGGCCCGATGGCTGGGCCAGGTCGCAGCGGTCGGCTTCCGTGGGCCGGGCCGTGGTGAGGGTGAGAACCCGGGCGACGCTGTTCTGTGCGGTCAGGGACGGGCCCAGCCCGGTGAGGAGCACGCTCATGCCGCCGCTGAGTCCGGCGCCGGGTTCCTCCAGTCGGCCCAGCAGCATCGATTGCGCGACGACCAGGGATCCCGGCGGGGGCTCTTCCAGGACCGCGAACGCCGCCCTGAACCGCCGGCCGGACGGGTCCGCGGGGTCGGCCCGCCCAGCCGCAGGCGGCGAGCAGGAGCCGCTCGTAGCCGTCCCTGCCCTCACCGGGGTCAGGCAGCAGGCGGTGGCCGCCGGGCACCCCCGACAGGTAGCGCCACAGCGCGTGAGCCGCCCTGCGGCCGGGGGCCCGGTGCTGGAGGGCTTCCACGGATGAGAGCGGTCGCAGCCCGTTCGCGTCCGCCACGTCCAGCAGGAATCCGGTCTCCGCCGGGCCGGGATCGGCGAGCAGCCGGCGGCGGATCTCGGCGGTGGCGCTCGCCCCTGCGTCGAGGCGGGCGCTGCGTTCCCAGGCTTCCGCGAGGGCGGTCCGCTCCCACACCTGGAGATCCGGCGCCGCCCCGGCGGCGGCCAGGATCCACGCCGGAACCGTGCTCTCGCGCCGGACGAGCCGGCGAAGCCACGCCGTTCGCCGGTCGGCGACGGACAGCGCCGCGTCCGGGCGGCCGCAGGACCCGCCGTACTCGGCCCGGGCCAGTCGGCTGAGCAGGTCGCGGCCGGGTACCGCGCTGAGGTCCTCGGCCCAGTGGCACCTGCGCCAAGCGGCAAGTGCCCCGGCGCCGGCGAGCCCGCTTCGCGGAGGTGCTGCCAAGGCCGGTGTCAGGTGGTGGGTCATCGCGTTTCCTCCCGTGCCGCTGTCCGTTCGACGGCGCCTTCGGAGCCGGGCCGCACAACGGTTTGGGCCCAGGCCGCGACCGGCGCCACGTACCCTGTCCGGGCCGGTATCGACGGCATCGGTGGCACGAGCTTCCGCCCGGGGCAGCACCGGTCGCCCGGACGTGGCACCGGGCTCCCGGCATCATCGAAGGCCGCTCGCGCGGCGACACCCCGAAGGAGGACAGCATGGCCCGCGTCGTCGTGATCAGCCCGCCCTTCCACTCCCACGCCCGGCCGCTGGCCGCGCTCGGCTCCGCGCTGAAGCGGTACGGCGCCCGCGTCGACTTCGCCTGCACCCCCGCGTTCGCCGACCTCGCGACCCGCGCCGGCCTCGGGTTCGCCGAACTGGCAGTTACCCGCAACGCCAACACCGGCGTCGCCGAAGCGACCCGGCAGGGCCGGGCCGAGGCCGCTCGCCTGCGCGACTTCCTCGACGCCACCCACCACGGCCCGACCGCGACCCTCCTCGTCCAGGCCCGCCACCGCCGCGCCGACATGCTTCCCGACCCCGAGGACGTCCTGCGCGGCCTCGCCGACCTCGACCGGCGCCTGCGCCCGGACTGGTACCTCGTCGATCAGCTCTCCTACTCCGCGACCCTCGCCCTGCACTGCCTCGACCTGCCCTACGCCACCTTCTGCCCCGGTCACCCCAGCTACCTGCCGGCCTCCCCCGACGCCTTCTTCGGGCTCCCCCACGCCTGGCCGGACACCCTGCGTCCGGCCGCCGCCGACCTCGCGCGACTGCGCGACGCGGCGGCGGCGAACGACACCGCGTTCACCGCCGCGTTCCAGGCGGTCGTCCGCCGCCAGGCGCCGGGCCGACCTGCGCCCGAGCGGGCGTTCACCCTGTGCTCGCCGCACGCCGTCGTCTTCAACTACCCGAGTCTGCCGTGGCTGCCGCCAGCCCCGGCCGGCCCCCGGGCCCTGTACGCCGGGCACCTGCTGTCCGACGCCGGCCCGGACCCGCTGGACGAGCACTGGCAGGCCGTGCTCGCCCGGTTGACGACGGACGGGCGCCCGCTGGTACTGCTGGCCCTCGGCACGTTCCTGTCCGCCCGCGACGACGTCCTGACCACCGCCGCGGCCGGGATCCTCCGGCACACCCCGGCCTCGGTGATCATGGCCGCCGGGGACCGCGTCGCCGCCGTCGCGGCCGACCCGGCACTGCGCGACGCCGACCCGGAACGGCTGCACGTCGCCTCGGTGATCCCGCAACAGGAACTGCTCCCGCACGCCTCCGCCATGGTCCACCACGGCGGCAACAACTCCTTCACGGAGTGCCTGCACGCCGGCGTGCCCGCTCTGGTCCTGCCGTTCTCCAGCGACCAGTTCGCCATCGCCCACGACGCCGAACGCGCCGGAGCCGGCCGCTGCCTGGACCCCAACACCCTCACCCCGGACGCCGCCGGCCACGCCGTCGCCGCCTTCCTCGCCGCACCACCACAACCCACCGAGGCCCTACCCGCCCGCCCGCACCCACGCGGCCCCGCCTGGGCCGCCCGAGAACTCCTGCAGTCCATGCCGACCCGCCCCTGACGCCTTCGGCACGCCACCAAGTCGGTTCACGCAAACGCTGCGACCGGCGCCACGCCGCAGCGAACGGATGCTGTATCGCAACCGGCGAACCAAAGGTGGCCGCACCATGCGCACTCCCCTGACCGGCCGCGAGCAGCGGCTGCTCGACGGCATCGAGTCCCACCTCCGGCGGGAGGATCCGGCGCTGGAGCGTCTGCTCGCAGTTCCCCCGGGTCTGCGGACGCGCCTGTGGCACCGGCCCCGTTTCCTGGCCGCCGCAGCCTCGGCCCTGGCCGCCCCGACTGCCGCCTGCGCGCTGTTGGCGGGCTCGGGTGCTGCCACCACACCCGTTGCCGAAGCCGGCGCGGGCGGGTCCGCGCCCGTGCTCCCGCTCGTCTTCCGGCGCCTGACACTACTGCGCGCCGGCTGATGGCGCCGGCTGCTCGCAGGAAGGGATCGCGCCGGGCCGGACGGCGGGAGGGCGGACGATGCACCAACGATGCGACTACCGGACCAACGAGCCTGCTCTCAGGCTGAAAGCCCAAGACCGATTCGAGCACGTCGGAGGGAAGTCATGGCCATCGTGCGACGACTCCACGAAGCCGGAATCACCAGCGAACACGCCTACGCGGCGGCATTCGGATCCATCGGCCTGTCCCTGCTGAGCTGGATCGCGTCGATGAAGGCCGAACAGGCCGGCGTTGAACGCGCCGACCGGTGGGGCATCTTTGTGGGCGAGTGGGCGCCCACGTTCTTCGGGCTCGGGCTGGCACTCGCCGGGTACGAACGCGAGGCGCCCACCGTCTCCTCCAAGGGTCGGCGGAGCGCGTGGCTCGACCACCCGGGCGACAAGACCGGGTGACCGGCCCGAGCCGCCGCCTGGGCCCCGCAGGACAATACCTGCGGGGCCCGCAGCGCTTCACTCACCCTCGTAAGCCCCGACGGAGCAGCTCGCAGACGGCCGCGGTACCGGTCCCCGGCAGCTCCGCCGATCTCCAGTGCAGCAACGCTGCGAGTTCCCCGCCCCACCGCCAGGAGCGCACCATCCGAGGCCTGAACGCCAGCAGGGGAGGTACGGATGATCATCGAACCGGTGACGGTGGACCCGGCCCGGCCATCGCACAAGACAGCGGCAGCCCGCAAAGCGGCGGGCCACGACGGAAAGGCGAACTGATGATCAGCGTCGAACGGAGCATGGTGATCGGGCGCCCTGCCGGGGAGGTGGTGAGGTACCTGGCGGACTTCGACAACACAGTGGAGTGGGATCCGGGCACCGTGGCCTGCGTGCGCCTGGACCCCGGTCCGCTCGTGGTAGGTGCGCGCTGGCGCAACACCTCGCGGTTCCGAGGGCGGCAAACCGACCTGGACTACCGCCTGGAGGAGTACGGGCCCGCCCGGCTGGTATTCGTCGGACACAACCGTACCGTCACGGCCACGGACGACATCACGGTCCGCGCAACCGAGGGCCGAACGCTCGTGGTCTACCGCGCGTCGTTGCACTTCCACGGCCTGGCGCGCCTTGCGGCGCCGTTCCTGCGGGCCGAGTTCGAGCGTCTCGCGAATGCGGTCGCCGAGCGCCTTCCCCGGGTGCTGGCCCAACGGTGACCCACCCCGGCGGGGAATCCGGTGCGTGCGGGTCGCACGCGCGCAGCCGGCCTGCGTCGCTCGCCCTGGGAGGAGACGGCGGTGGAGTTCGGCGGTGGAGTTCGGCGGTGGAGTTCGGCGGTGGAGTTCGGCGGATGGCGGCTGCTGGTGATGGACGCCACCGGTGTGATCGGGGCGCTGACCGGCGTCATCGTAGAGCGCCAGCTGTCGGGAACCGCTGCCTACCGGGCTGCCGAGGCCGCCCTGGCCGCCTGGCTCGAATCGGTGCGCGCCGAGCACCGCCGACAGGGTTTCACCCTGGTGGACGCACGCCTGCCGCGCCTGGACACCGGCTTCGCACAGCGCCCTCGCCGGAACGGTACCGCCGCTGCCGCCCGGCGCGGACCCGGGAATCCGGGTCTCGGCGGTGCTCGACCAACTGTCACCCAGGACCAGGATCCGCATGGAGGTGGCCATCCCAGCCGCCTCCGCCTTCAGCTCGCTCCCGGGCCCGCACACCAGGCCGCCCGGGTACCGATCAGCAGCCAGGCCATTTCCGCACATACTCATGCAGAGGCGCCGCAGAGCGATTCCAGCCCTCGCCCGGCCTCTCCGACCGCTCCTGCTCGAACAGCTTCCGCCTACGCCGATCAGACCTGACTCACCATCGGCTTAGACCAGCAGAAGTCAGCATCAGTCCGAGTCCACCCTCACAGATGCGCGAACACCTGAGAGATCAGCCCACGGCACGTCGAACCTGCACCGCCGCTGCGAGGAGGTCCGGCCGCCCTCCAGCGCTCGGGGCAGAAAGCCACGTCGACCTCTTTGCTCACACCATTCGCCCCGATATCACCTACTTACCGGATGGTCGACATGGCTCTGTGTGTGCGGTCAGGACGGCAAGGTGATCGACTGGGCGTGGTGGAAGACGTTCGTCTCGTCCCAGGTCTTCTTGGCCCGCTGCAGTCGGGCGTAGTTCTGCTTGTAGTAGAGCCGCTGGTAGGCCGGCTGTTTCTGGTCGGCCGTTCCGAGGTCGACGTCGGGGTAGTTCACATAGGCGCCGTCGGTGTCCGTGTCGATCTCCGGGATGCCGTTGGTGGCCCTGTAGACCGCTTGGTAGAGCCCGCCGAGGTAGGCCAGGTGCGCGGCGTCCTGCGCGGGGTCGGTCCAGTAGGTCTGGTACTGGAGCTTCATCACGGAGTCGCGCTGGGGGATCGCGGCTTCGGCGGGCTTGTGCTCGTTGATCCGACAGCCGTAGGAGTCGATCTGGACCAGCGTCTGGGTGAGATCCACGCCGGGGACGGTTTTGGTCAGCCACTCCCAGAAGGCGTCGATGTGTGTGGGGGTGAAGCGCCGCCGGTGGTAGGCGGACTTGTACTTGCCGCGCTGATTGGCCCCGGAGGGGTTCAGCGTCATGGTGGCCTGGAACCACGGCATCTGTCGGCGCTTGTCCGGATACGGCAGGAGCACGCCCCCGGCGGCGTAGCTCTGGACCACGGCCCTGCTCGTCAGCCCGGCCTCCATCGCGGCCAGGAACTCCTCCAGCGGCGCCGGATCGTCCTCGTCCCACTGGCTGAGCAGGACGACGTTCCCGTTCGTCCGGTGGGTGAGTTTGAGGATCGCGAAGAGGCCCCGGTAGACCGTCTCCTTCGGACCGCTGTGCTGGGCGAAGAAGGATCCGAAGTTTTCCACGAGGCGGCGGAAGTCCTCCGGGTGCTTGAGCAGGTCCGCCCAGGACCAGGCCACGCTGCTCAGCCAGACCCGTGGCGGCGGCTTGGGGAGGCGGGCGGCGAAGTGGTAGCGCAGGACGACGCCGAAGTTTCCGCCGCCCCCACCGGTGTGCGCCCAGAAGAGGTCGCTCTCCGGCGAGGTCGCGGGGTCGTCCCGGTGGGCCGTGGTCAGCTCCACCGTGCCGCCGCGGACCGTGACCACGTCCACCTGGACGAGGTGGTCGACGGTCAGCCCGTCTCTTCGGGAGAGCAGCCCGTACCCGCCGCCGCTGACGTGACCGCCCGCCCCGACCGAGTAGCACGACCCCGCGGGCAGCGTGACGCCGTACGTCCGGAACAGGCTGGTGTAGACGTCCCAGTTGGTCGCGCCGCCCTCGACGCAGTAGGTGGGGGCGCCGAACTTGTCCCGCGCCGCGCGGACACCGCGCAGAGTGCTGAGGTCGAGGATGACGCCCCGGTCGTTGTCGACGAACCCCTCGTAGCAGTGCCCGCCGCCCCGGATCGTCGGCCGCAGCCCCTTGTCGAGCGCGGTCTTCAGCGCCGCCACCACGTCCGCGTCGCTCCCCACCAGCCGGATGTAGGCCGGTCTGCTGGACCAGCGCTGATTGAAGCCCTGACTGAGCGTCTGGTACCGCGGATCGCCCGGGAGCACCGACTGCCCGCCGAGGACGCCGGGGGCGCCGGGGGCGCCGGCCGAATCGGCCGCGGCCGGGCCGGCCGCGCCGACCCCCAACGAAACGGCGGAAACCCCGGCGGCAGCCATTCCGGCACTGCCCAGGAACCCGCGGCGAGAGAATTCTTGACTCATGCCAGGACCCACTTTCTCGATTCTGAGAAGCTGGCGTCCGCACGCTAGCACGGGCATTCGCCCATGTGAATACCTGTACGAATTAGTGTGACTGTACGTCCTTTTCAATCCCCCTTCGAACCCTCCCGACTCAGAGCCATTGTCAGTGGCGCCGGTTAATGTCCCCTCGTCGACCCCGGGCCCCGGGGTGACAGCTCGATTCCGTGCCTCGCACCCCGGGCCGCACGACCCTCGGAGAATGTGATGCGAAATAAGAACGCCAATATGATGAATGCGCCTCGCGCGGGCGAATTCCCTGCGCTCGGCCACTGGACGACCCTGCCGGCCGTCATCGGCGGGGTCGGCCTGGTCACCCGTCGACGTCGTCGGGCCCGCGCAGGGCGGCCACGACCAGCCCGCGGATCTCGTCCGGCCGGACTCCCCCTCCGGCGACGAGCCGGTCGAAGACCAGCCCGTCCACGCAGGCCAGCAGGGCGAGGGTGCGGCCCGCCGGATCCGCCACGCCCGGCCCTGCCCGGCAATGAAGGCGCGGACGCCGGCGCGGGCCGCGCTCTCACCCGGGACGGCTCGCGCGCCCCCGGGAGTCCGGAGGTCCGCCCAGGGCGCCTTCCGAACGGGGCTGGAAGGCGCCCTGGACCCGCCGAGAACCGGTCCCCGACCCCTGCGGGAGGCGCCCGCGAGGCCCCCGGAACAGCCCCCGTCACCCGGAGGGAGCACGATCCGTGTGGCGTGGCTCACCATCGAAATTCCGAACTGACGATCCGTCAAGGTCGCTGACGGGTCGTCACATCTACCACGAGTAGGCCCAGTTACGAGCTGATGCAACGTCAGATTCATTCAGTTCAAGGCCAGTTGAGCAGAGTGTCGGGCAGTACGCCGTTCATCACACGGGGCTACCATCGGTGAGGTTGTCCGCTCCGGCCCCGGAGTGGGGTCACCCGATAGACTGAGTGGTCCCACCGCCCCAAGGGCCGGACACGGTCGGAACCAGGGGCGAGGACGAGGAGCGCACGGCAGCCATGACCGCTGAACCGAGCCACACAGAACAGACCGCGCGGGCCCCGCAGGCCCTCTTCCCCGGTCGCCCGGCTCCGGCCCCGCGCACCCTGGTCGACATCCTGGACGCCGCCGTCCGCGCCCACCCCAACGAGCCGGCCCTGGACGACGGGCACACCGTCCTCGGCTACCGGGCACTCGCCGCCGAGGTCGAGCAGCTGCGCCACCGGCTGAACGGCGCCGGGATCGGCCCCGGTGACCGGGTCGGCGTCCGCGTCCCCTCCGGCACCAACGACCTCTACATCGCCATCCTCGCCGTACTGGCCGCGGGCGCCGCCTACGTCCCGGTGGACGCCGAGGACCCGGACGAGCGCGCCCAGCTCGTCTTCGAGGAGGCCGCCGTGGCCGGCGTGCTCGGGGCCGAGCGCGTCCTGACCCTCACCGGCGACCCCCGGCCCGCCGTCCCCGCGGACACCCGGCCGACCCCCGCCGACGACGCCTGGATCATCTTCACCTCCGGCTCGACCGGCCGGCCGAAGGGCGTCGCCGTCACCCACCGCAACGCCGCCGCGTTCGTCGACGCCGAGGCCGCCCTCTTCCTCCAGGAGGAGCCGATCGGCCCGGGCGACCGCGTGATGGCCGGCCTCTCCGTCGCCTTCGACGCCTCCTGCGAGGAGATGTGGCTGGCCTGGCGCTACGGCGCCTGCCTGGTGCCCGTCCCCCGCTCGCAGGTGCGCAGCGGCGCCGATCTCGGCCCGTGGCTCGCCGAGCAGGAGATCACCGTCGTCTCCACCGTCCCGACGCTGGCCGCGCTCTGGCCCGCCGAGGCACTGAACGAGGTCCGGCTGCTGATCTTCGGCGGCGAGGCCTGCCCGCCCGAGCTGGTGCAGCGGCTGGTCACCGAGGGCCGCGAGGTGTGGAACACCTACGGCCCGACCGAGGCGACCGTGGTGGCCTGCGCCGCGCTGCTCACCGGCGACGGTCCGGTCCGGATCGGCCTGCCGCTGGACGGCTGGGACCTCGCCGTGGTCGACGAGGCCGGCGAGCCGGTCGCCGCGGGCGGCACCGGCCAGCTGGTGATCGGCGGCGTCGGTCTGGCCCGTTACCTGGACCCGGTCAAGGACGCCGAGAAGTACGCGCCGCTGCCCTCGCTCGGCTGGGACCGCGCCTACCGCAGCGGCGACCTCGTCGAGGCCGACCCCGAGGGCCTGCTCTTCCTCGGCCGCAGCGACGAGCAGATCAAGCTCGGCGGGCGCCGGATCGAACTCGGCGAGGTCGACGCCGCGCTGCAGGCCCTGCCGGGCGTCGCCGGTGCGGCCGCCGCCGTGCGGACCGCCCGCGGCGGCAACCAGCTGCTGGTCGGCTACCTGGTCACCAAGGACGGCTGGGACCGGGAGGCCTCGGTCGAGCGGCTGCGCGCCGAGCTGCCCGCGGCTCTGGTGCCCCTGCTGGCCTCCGTGGAGTCCCTGCCCACCCGTACGTCCGGCAAGGTCGACCGCAACGCGCTGCCCTGGCCGCTGCCCGACCTGGAGACCGCCGGGCCCACCGAGCAGCTCTACGGCACCGAGGCCTGGCTGGCCGAGCAGTGGACCGAGATCCTCGGCGTGCCGGTCGGCGGCCCGCGCGAGGACTTCTTCGCCATCGGCGGCGGCAGCCTGGCCGCCGCCCGGCTCACCACCCTGCTGCGCGCCCGCTACCCGAGCGCCGCCGTGCTGGACATCTACCAGCAGCCGACGCTGCGCAAGCTCGCCCGCCATCTGGAGCGGTCGGTGGCGGACAGCGGCGAGACCCGCACCGTCGCCCTGGTGCCGACCAGGGCAAAGCTGCTCCAGCTGCTCCTGCTGATTCCGCTCTTCACCGTGGTCGGCCTGCGCTGGACGGTCGCCCTGCTCACCCTCGGCAATGTGCTCGCCTGGTTCGGCGACTACCCCTGGGCACCGACCGCCTCGTGGTGGGTGGTCGGCGCGGGCGCGCTGGCGCTGTTCTCCCCGGCCGGCCGGCTCGCCATCGCGGCCGGCGGCGCCCGGCTGCTGCTGCGCGGCCTGCGGCCCGGCAGCTACCCGCGCGGCGGCAGCGCCCATCTACGGCTCTGGACCGCCGAGCGGCTGGCCGAGGTCAGTGGCGCGACCTCGCTCTCCGGAGCCTGGCTGACCCGCTACGCGCGGGCGCTCGGCGCCAAGGTCGGCCCGGAGGTGGACCTGCACTCGATGCCGCCGGTGACCGGGATGCTCAAGCTGGGCCGGGGCTGCGCCGTCGAGGCCGAGGTCGACCTCTGCGGCTACTGGCTGGACGGCGACCGGCTGGAGGTCGGCCAGGTCAAGGTCGGTTCGGGGGCCGTGGTCGGCACCCGCTCGACCCTGCTGCCCGGCGCCCGGGTCGGCAAGCGGTCGCACGTGGTGGCCGGTTCCAGCGTCACCGGGCACGTGCCGACCGGCCAGCGCTGGGGCGGCGCGCCCGCCGCCAAGCTGGGCCGGGCCGAGCGGACCTGGCCGAAGGACCGGCCGGCCCGCCAGGCGCGCTGGGCGGCGCTCTTCGGCGCCAGCGGCACAGCGCTCAGCCTGTTGCCGGTGCTGCCCGCCCTCGCCGGGCTCGTGGTGCTGTCCCGCTTCGTCCAGCCCGGCCAGGACCTCGGTGCCGCGCTCGGCGGCGCCCTGCTCGGCCTCCTCCCGGCCACCCTGGCCTACGGCCTGGTGTACGCGGCGCAGCTGGTGGCGGCCGTGCGGCTGCTCAGCATCGGGCTGGCCCCGGGCGTGCACCCGTTGCACGGCCGGATCGGCTGGCAGGCCTGGACGGTCACCCAGCTGATGGACCAGGCCCGCGAGATCCTGTTCCCGCTGTACGCGGGTCTGGTCACGCCGCTGTGGCTGCGGGCGCTGGGGATGAAGGTCGGCCGGGGCGCCGAGGTGTCCACCGTGCTGGCGCTGCCGAGCCTGACCACGGTCGGGGACGGCGCGTTCCTGGCGGACGACACCCTGATCGCCCCGTACGAGCTGGGCGGCGGGTGGCTGCGGCTCGGTGAGGCGAAGGTCGGTGAGCGGGCGTTCCTCGGCAACTCGGGGATGACCGCTCCCGGGCGGGCCGTCCCGGCGCGCGGGCTGGTGGGCGTGCTGTCGGCGACGCCGAAGAAGGCCAAGAAGGGCAGCTCCTACCTGGGCATGCCGCCGATGCGGCTGCCGCGCTCGGCCGACCAGGCCGACCAGAGCCTCACCTACGAGCCGCCGGCCCGGCTGCTCTGGGCCCGCGGGCTGGTGGAGGTGGCCCGGCTGCTGCCGGTGCTGGCCTCCGGCGCGCTCGGTGCGCTGACCCTCGCGTCGCTCTCCTGGCTGTCGGCGAACTGGTCCCCGGTGGCGGCGGCGCTGCTCTCCGGGCTGGTGCTGCTCGCGGCGGGCGGGGCGGCCTGCGTGGTCGCGGTGGCCGCGAAGTGGCTGCTGGTCGGGCGGTTCCGGGCGGTCGAGCACCCGCTCTGGAGCGGCTTCGTCTGGCGCAACGAGCTCGCGGACACCTTCGTCGAGGTCCTGGCGGTGCCGTGGCTGGTGGGCGCGGTCCCGGGCACGCCGGTCCTGAACGTCTGGCTGCGGGCGCTCGGCGCGCGGGTCGGGCGGGGTGTCTGGTGCGAGAGCTACTGGCTGCCGGAGGCGGACCTGGTCACCCTCGGTGACGGAGTGACCATCAACCGGGGCTGCGTGGTGCAGACCCACCTCTTCCACGACCGGATCATGCGGATGGATACTGTCATCCTCCGCGAGGGCGCCACCCTGGGCCCGGGCGGCATCGTGCTGCCCGGCAGTACGGTGGGCGCACGCAGCACCCTGGGCCCGGCCTCGCTGGTGATGCGCGCCGAGTCCGTCCCCGCCGACACGCGGTGGCTGGGCAACCCGATCGAGGTGTGGCAGGCCACCTCGTGACCGCCGCCCCCTCCGACCCGCCCGCCACCTCCACGTCCCCCAGTTCGCAGGGAGCGCACGACCCGGTGAAACCCCGCCCGGTGAACCACCAGCACGCCTCGGCGGCCCGCGCCGCCGCCCCGGACCCGTACTTCCCGAACAGCGGGGACACCCGCTACCGGGTGCACCGCTACGAGCTCGCCCTGGACTACCGCCCCGGGCCCAACCGGCTGGGCGGCACCGCGCGACTGAGCGCGGTCGCCGGGACGTCGCTGCCCGAGTTCGCGCTCGACCTCGCCGAGTTCCGGATCGGCCGGGTCCTGGTGGACGGCAAGGCCGCCCGGTACACCCACCGGGCCGGCAAGCTGCGGGTGCGGCCGGTCAAGGCGCTCGCGGCCGGCGCCGCGTTCACGGTCGAGGTGCACTACACCGGGAACCCGCGGCCAATGCGCAGCCCGTGGGGCGGCCTCGGCTGGGAGGAGCTGACCGACGGCGCGCTGGTCGCCAGCCAGCCCGTCGGCGCGCCGTCCTGGTTCCCGTGCAACGACCGGCCCGCCGACAAGGCGACCTACCAGATAGCGGTGACCACGCCGTCCGCGTACACCGTGGTGGTCGGCGGCCGGCTGCTCACCCGCACCACGCACGCCTCCAGCACGACCTGGGTGTACGAGCAGAGCGCACCGACCTCGACGTACCTGGTGACGGTCTCGATCGGCCAGTACCGGCCGGTCGTGCTCGCCGAGCGCCCGGCCGTCCGGCAGACCGGGTACGTGCCCGAGCGGGTGGCCGGCGACTTCGCGGTGGACTTCGGGCGGCAGCCGCGGATGACCGCGTACTTCGAGGAGGTCTTCGGCCCCTACCCGTTCGGCGAGTACACGGTGGTCGTCGCCGACGAGGAGCTGGACGTCCCGGTGGAGGCGCAGGGCGTCGCCACCTTCGGCACCAACCACCTCGGCGGGGGCTGGGAGCGGGAGCGGCTGATCGCCCACGAGCTGGCCCACCAGTGGTTCGGCAACAGCGTGTCGATCGCCGACTGGAGCCACATCTGGCTCAACGAGGGCTTCGCCAAGTACGCGGAGTGGCTCTGGTCCGAGCGGGCCGGCGGCCCGTCGGCCACCACGCACGCGGCGGCCGCGCACGCCCTGCTGGCCGGCCTCCCCCAGGACCTCAGACTGGCCGACCCGGGCCGGAAGCTGATGTTCGACGACCGGCTCTACCAGCGCGGCGGCCTGACCGTCCACGCGCTCCGGCTCACCCTCGGCGACGCCGCGTTCTTCCCGATGCTCCGGGAGTGGGCCACCGCCCACCGGCACGGCGTCGTCGGCACCGCCGACCTGCGCGCCCATGCGGGGCGCTACGCCGATCACTCGCTGGAGCCCCTGTTCACCGCGTGGCTGGACCGCCCGGAGCTCCCGCCGCTGCGGGGGCTGAGCGGGCCGACCGGCCCACCGCGACCGGGCTACTGACGGTCCGGCCCGGACCCCTCGCGGTGAGGGGGCCCGGGCCGGACCGCCGGCCGGGTGTCAGCCCGTGAAGCCGGCCGTGATGGAGGTGAACTGCCAGTCGTTCTGGGCGATGCCGGAGCAGGTCTCCTGCAGGCCGCCGCCCGCGCAGCCGCGGTCGCGGTTCACCGACCAGAAGGCCAGCCGGGCGATGTGGTGGCTGTTGGCCCAGTCGCGGATCGCGGTCCAGTTCTGGACGGTGGTGACCTCGTTGTTGTCGCTGAGGCCGTTCATGCCGGAGATGCCGACGTGCGCGTAGGCGGTGGCGTCGTCCCAGCCGAAGGTGGACCTGAGCTTGGCCTTCAGGCCCTCCGCCGCACTCACGGTGGCGGCGTACATGTCGGTGGAGGCGTTGCCGAAGTCGAACGGCATGATGGTGAAGACGTCGATGTCCGCGCCGAGCGCCTTGGCCTGCTCGATCAGCCGGTTCCCGTACGAGGTCGGGCCGGTGGTGCCGGTACCGAAGGTCAGGATGGTGCGCAGGCCGGGGTTGTTCTGCTTGACGATCTTGAGCGCGCCGAGGATGCGGTCCTGGACGACGGTGTTCTCGAACTCGTCGGTGTTCTCGATGTCGATGTCGATCGCCTTCAGACCGTAGGCGTCGATCACCTTCTGGTAGGCGCCGGCGAGATCGGCGGTGGTGGCGCAGTTGGGGCCGAGCTTGTTGCCGCTCCACCCGCCGATGGACGGGACGACGTCGCCGCCGGCCGCGCGGACGGCCTTGATGGTGGCCTGGTCGACCCCGTTCAGCAGCGGCCGCTGGCTGTCCCAGGTGGGGTTGCAGCCGTTCTGGGCGAGGACGAAGGCCAGGGTGAACCACTTCACGCCGGTGGCGTTCATGACGGTCGTGGGGGCCGGCGGGTTGCCCCAGCCGTTGTAGAGGTAGGGCGCGGCCTGCTTGAACCCGGTCGGGGTGCCGCCGCCCGGGTCGGTGGTGACCACGAGGGCGGCGGAGGAGCCGGAGGTGTTGCCGGCCGCGTCGCGGGCCTTGACGGTGAAGCTGTACGCCGTGGCGGCGGTCAGCCCGTCGACGGTCGCGCCGGTGCCGGTCGTGGTGGCGACCTTGGTGGCGCCCTGGTAGACGTCGTAGCCGGTCACGCCGACGTTGTCGGTGGCGGCGTCCCACGCGAGGGTGACGCCGGTGGCGGACTTGCCGGTGCTGCGCAGGTTGCCTGGGGACGTGGGTGCCTGGGTGTCGCCCGGGGTCCCGCCGCCTGGGCCGTCCAGGCTCAGGTCGTCGGCGTAGTAGGTGCCCTGGCCGTACCAGCCGTTGACATAGACCTCCGCGCTGGTCTGCGTGGCGCCGGTGGTGAAGGAGACGCTCAGCCGGGTGTAGTCGGCGGCCGAGGTCCAGGCGGAGCCGGCGCCGGTGACACCGAGGTAGACATAGCTGCCGCGGACCCAGCCGGACAGCGAGTACGTGGTGTTGGGCTGGACGGCGACGGTCTGCGTGCACTTGGCGTTGTCGCTCGCGGAGGCGGCGCCCGCCAGCGCCTTGCCGCCGCCGTGCACGGGGGTGGAGACCACCGAGCCGAGTCCGCCGGCGCAGGACCAGCCGGACAGGGTGCCGGTCTCGAAGCCGGGGTTGCCGAGTTGGTTCGCCGCGTGGGCGGCGGTGGGGGCGGTGAACGCGGCGGCGGCCGCGAGCAGGGCTGCCGCGCCGACGGCGGGCAGTCGGGTGCGCTTGAGCACCGGGGACCTCCAGTGGGGGTGTGGGGGTGGAGGTGCGGGGAGGAGCCCAAAATGGACTGGACCAATTCATGCTGTCAAGTACCGTCCGGCGAGCGGACGGTGAGCGGGCGGCGAGCGACGGGTGAACGGGGCCGAGAGCGGGCCGGAGCGCGGGGAGCGCCGGGAGAGCGAACGGGCCGGGAGAGCGAACGGGGACGCGGCCCGGGGACGCCGAAGGCCGCGCGGCCCCGGGTGCCTGGTGGACCCCGGGGCCGCGCGGCCTTCGGCCGCCGGCCCCTCCCCCGGAACGTGTGTTCAGGTCGGGAGCGGCAGGCGCCGACGCGTCAGCAGTTCGACGGCGCCGCGTTCCCGGCGAAGCGGTCGGCGATCCAGGTCAGGTACTCCTGCTGCGCCTCGAACGGGATCGTGTTGTGGGTCGCGCCCTGGTAGGTCGAGTATTCGACCGGCCGGCTGAACCCGCAGGCCCGCTTGATGTACTGCTCGGTGGAGTGCGGGTTGATGACGGTGTCCGCCGTTCCCTGCATGACCAGCACCGGTGCCACCGTGGCGGCGTAGCCCGGGGTGTTCTCGTAGAAGCGCCGGCTCCAGACCTCCGGCACATCGCGCAGCGGCTTGAACAGCGTGTCCAGCTGGTGGTTGTCCGCGACGTTGTTCTGGATCACGTCGGCGAAGTGCTCGATGCAGGCCACCCCGTCGCCCTCCAACGCCTGGAGTCCGGCCCGGCTGCAGCACGTCGGTGGCCCGCAGCTCGGGGTAGGCCGCCAGGAAGCCCCGGTAGACGTTGATCCGCAGCGCCGCGTTGTGGGCCTCCGAGGACTCGTTGCGCGGACCGGGCGGCACGAGACCGGCGAACTGCGGACCGAGGTCGGCGGCCGGCGCCAGCGCGGCCACGCCGACCAGGTCGAGGTCCGGACTGTAACCGGGCGCGTCCTGACCGACGAACAGCCCCGCGCCGCCACCCTGCGACCAGCCCAGGACGGCCGTGCGCCGGCCCGCCCGGGCCGAGCGGATCTGCCGCACCGCGGTGACGGAGTCCAGCACGTTGTGCGTCTCGGTCGCGCCGACCACGTACTGGTGGACGCCCGGCGTCCCCAGGCCCTGGTAGTCGGTCGCCACCACGACGTCGCCGGCGCCGAGGAACTGGGTCAGCGCGGGCACTCCGACGTCGATCGAGAAGGGGCTCTGGTAGCTGAAGTAGTCGACGAGGTCCCGGGCCGGATTCGGGGCGGCCGACGGGGCGCACTGGCGCGGCCCGCCGACGGTCCCGTGGGCCCACGCCACGACGTTCCGGTCGCCGCGGCGGGGGACGGCGTCGGTCGGCCAGGCCACCAGGCCGGAGACGGCGACCGGGGTGCCGTCGTGCAGCGTCGAGCGGTAGAGGATCCGGCAGGCCCGGGCGTGGTCGGGCGCCTCGATGGCGCGGGCCCAGATCAGGTCGCCGTGCCGGCCCTCGGGCAGCGGGGACGGGGGCTCGTAGAACGCGTCGCCGCCGGGGCCGACCGGGACACCGGGGGCGCACCGGCCGGAGTGGTCCGGGCCGCGGCCGTCGTCGGTCGCGGCCGCCTCGGTGCTCAGTGCGGGCAGGGCAAGAAAGGTCACGAGGGCAGCCGCAGTGACTGCCCGTAGCCAGGCTCTCATCAGGTATCCCATCGCCGGAGGCCGGCTGCCCCCGGCCGGCCTCGGAGGCGGCCGTGCCGTGCGAGCCGGCTTGTCATGGTCGAGCCGAGGCTACTCCTCGTCGACCGGCAATCGACTGATCGTCACCACCGCCGCGTGTTGGCGGCTCCGGCCCGGGGCGGGCGCCGCGAGCGGCGCGGCGGGCCCTCGGCGGGACTCCCCCGGCCGGCCCGGAAAGGAGCCGGAAAGGAGGTGGAGGACCGTGGACGACCGACGTAGGTTGAAGGAGCCGTGCGGCCCCGCCGACGGCATGCGGCGACGGTCGACCCCCGGCCCCGGGCCGCGTTCCAGCCGCTGCACCGAATGATTCAGAGGATCAGATGACCGACCAGTACGACGAGCTCCTCCCGACGACCCGCCGCGCGCTGCTGCACCGGATCGCGGTCGCACAGGCCGAGGGCCGCACGCCCTCCCTGGTCGCCGCGGTGGTCCGGGACGGCAGACTGGTCTGGAGCGGAGCGCGCAGCATGATCGACGGTCATGCGCCCACCGTCGACGTGCAGTACCGGATCGGCTCGCTCACCAAGACCTTCGTCGCCGTCCTGGTGCTCCGGCTGCGCGACGAGGGCCTGCTCGACCTGGCCGACCCGCTGGAGCGCCACCTGCCCGGCACCCCGGCCGACGGCGCCACCGTCGCCCAACTGCTCGCCCACTCGGCCGGCCTCGCCTCCGAGACCCCGGCGCCCTGGTGGGAGCGGACCGACGGCACGCTGCGCCCCGAGCTCGCCGACCTCCTGGAGGGCGACAACCCGCGCAAGCACCCGGCGGGGCGGCTCCACCACTACTCCAACCCCGGCTACGCCCTGCTCGGCGCGCTGGTCGAGCGCCTGCGCGGCGAGCCGTGGCACGAGGTGCTGCACCGCGAGGTCCTGGCTCCGCTCGGGATGGACCGCACCACCCTGCTGCCCGAGCACCCGCACGCCGGCGGCTTCGCCGTCCACCCCTGGGCCGACGTCATGCTGCCCGAACCGCTGACCGAGACCGGGCTGATGGCACCGGCCGGGCAGCTCTGGTCGACCGTCGCCGACCTGGCCCGCTGGGCCGCCTTCCTGACCGCCGGCGACCCGAAGGTGCTGACCGCCGAGAGCCTCGCCGAGATGCGCGTACCCGCCGTCGGCCCGGGCGGCGAGAACTGGTCCGGCGGGTACGGGCTCGGGCTGCAACTGCTGCGCCACCAGGACCGCGTGCTCTACGGCCACACCGGTTCGATGCCGGGCTTCACCGCCGGCCTCTGGATCAGCGAGGCGGACGGTCTGGCGGCGATCGCGGTCGCCAACGCGACCGGCGGCGGCGACACCCCGCGGGTCGCGGCGGAGCTGATCTCCCTCACCGCCCAGCACGAACCCCGGCTGCCCGAACCCTGGCGCCCGCTGTCCTCCCTCGACGAGGACCTGCTCGCGCTCACCGGCCCCTGGTACTGGGGCGCCGCCGGCCACACCCTGCGGCTGAAGGCCGACCGCGTCCTGGAACTGGCCCCGCTCACCGGCGGCACCCGCAGCTCCCGGTTCCGCGCCGAGCCGGACGGCACCTGGACGGGGCTGGACCACTACTACGCGGGCGAGACGCTGCGGGTCGTCCGCGCCGCCGACGGCTCGGTCAGCCACCTGGACGTCGGCTCCTTCGTCTTCACCCGCCGGCCCTACGGTCCGGCCGAGGCCGTGCCCGGCGGGGTCGACCCCGCCGGCTGGCAGGCCTTCTGAGGCGTCGGGCCTCCCCCGGCCCGGGTGTGTCGCCGCCGCGGGGCTCCGGCACGCCGTGACGGGCGCCCGGTGCGGTGCGGCGGGCCTACGCCGCGCCGCCGCGGGGCTCCGTCGCTTCGGCGTCGGGGGCCCGCGCTCCGGCCGGGGACCCAGGCGGACGGGCCAGGCGCAGGAGGTGGGCCGTGCGCAGCGCGTGCGACGCGAGCAGCGTGCCGACGACCGTGCACGGCGCCAGCGCGGCGTCCGTCGCGCCGCTCTCCCACCCGAGGAAGGCGCCGACCGCCAGGAACGGGACGACCCCCGTCACGGGGGCGACCACCATGGCGAAGGCGAGGGTGCTCCGCCTGCGGTCCTCCTCCCAGCACCGGTCGGAGGTGATCTGCAGGGCGCCGGCCATCGCCACCACCAGCATCCACCAGGGCGAGGTGGCCAGTCCGACCAGTCTGGCGAGCAGGTGGAGGAGGAGCAGTACGACCGCGAGCTGGACCTGCACCCGCAGGATGTCCCGCAGCTCCGCGGCGATCTCCCGCCGCCGCGCCGAGCCCGGTTTCCACCCCATGGAGCGGAGCATACGGTGGCGCCCGCACACCGAACAGGTGTCCGGCAGACAGTGAGTGGCCCCATTCAGCAGGTGCACATCCAAGCTCTGCCGAACGGCAACGTGGACGCCAGCGGACACGGAGAAACATACGGATACCGGTTCGCACGCCCCACGACCGAGAGTGCGGGCCGGTGCCACGGCGATCCGTGGCCGCCGTCGTCCGTGCCGCCCTGGAGGGTCTGCCATGACCACCGTCCCCACGTACGCTCCGCCCGCCGTCACCCCCGGCCACACCTCGGTACTCCCCATCCCGCTGCCGGCGCAGCAGACCGTCGTCCAGCCGGTCACCGTCCGACCGGTCCCCGCCCCGGCCGCACCCGCCCCGGCCGCTCCCGTGCCCGCCCTCGCGGCCCCGGCGCTCTCCGCACCGGCGCTGTCCGCACCGGCCCTCCTCGGCAAGGTGCCGGCGCCCGCCTACACCGTCGCGCTCGCTCGCGACGAGGCCGACGTGCGCGCCGCCCAGCTGCTGCGCCACCAGGTCTTCGCCGCCGAACTCGGTGCCCGGCTGCACAGCCCGGTGGCGGGGCTGGACGTCGACCCGTTCGACGCGTTCTGCGACCACCTGCTGGTGCGCGAGGGCGAGGACGGCCTCGTGGTGGGGACCTACCGGCTGCTGCGCCCGGCGGCCGCCCGACGGGCCGGACGGCTCTACTCCGACGGCGAGTTCGACCTGCGCAACCTGTCCCCGCTCCGCGACGGCCTGGTGGAGCTGGGCCGCTCCTGCATCCACCCGGACCACCGGGGCAACGGCGCGGTCATCAACCTGATGTGGGGCGGCATCGCCCGCTATCTCGCCGACACCGGCAACACCTGGGTCGGCGGCTGCTGCTCGATCCCGCTGGACGACGGCGGCGCGACGGCGGCGCGGGTCTGGGACACCGTCAGCGCCAAGTACCTCGCCCCCGAGGAGTACCGGGTCGCCCCGCACCGGCCGTGGGACCCCACCGGCCTGCCCCGCGCCGAGCGGGCCGCGCTGCCGGCACTGCTCCGCGGGTACCTGCGGCTGGGCGCCTGGGTCTGCGGCGCGCCCGCCCACGACCCGGACTTCGCCACCGCCGACCTCTACGTGCTGCTGTCCCTGGAGCGCACCGATCCGCGTTACCTGCGGCACTTCCTCTCCGGGCTCGCTCCGGCGGCCCCGGCCACCGGACCGGCCGTGCCCGGCGGTACGGAACCCGCGCCCGGGCCGCTCTCGTGAGCGTCTGGCTGCCGACCGCCCCCTGCACGCCGGAGACCTGCCTGACCGAGGCCGCCCCCGTGGTGGCACTCCCCCGGCGGATCCTGCGCCTCGCCTCGTTCCTGGTCGTGCTGGTGACGGGCCTCGCGCTCACCCCGTCGGTCCGGGCCCTGCCCGGGGGCCCGCGCGACGCGCTGGTCCGGTTCTGGGCACGCACCCTGCTCGGCGCGCTCGGGGTCACCGTCCGGATCGCGCCGCCCCCGGCCTGCGGAGGCGGGGTGCTGGTGGTGGCCAATCACGTCTCGTGGCTGGACATCCCGCTGATCGCCGCCGGCCGGCCCGGCCGCTCGCTGGCCAAGGCCGAAGTCCGGCACTGGCCGGTGCTCGGCCCGCTGGTGGCCTGGGGCGGCACCGTCTTCCTCGACCGCGACCGGCTGCGCACCCTCCCCGGCACGGTCGCCGCGGTCACCGAACTGCTGCGCGCGGGACGGCCCGTGGTCGTCTTCCCCGAGGGGTCGACCTGGTGCGGGCGGGAGAGCGGCCGGTTCCGCCCGGCGCTCTTCGAGGCCGCCGTCCAGTCCGGTGCTCCCGTGCAGCCGGTGACGGTCCGCTACCGGCTCGCCGACGGGCGGGCGACCAGCGCGCCGGCCTTCGTCGGCGAGGACGGCCTGCTCGCCTCGATCGCCCGCGTGGTGTCGGTCCGTGGACTGGTGGCCGAGGTGACCTTCCTGCCCGCGATCCCGGCACCCGCGGTCCGGACCGGTCAGCCGGCGGACCGCTGGCAGCCGCGCCGGGAGCTGGCCCGTGCCGCCCAGGTGGCCGTGGAGGCGACCGGCCGGTGAGTGCCCGGTGGTGACTGCCCGTTGTGAGCACCCGCTATGAGCACCCGCTATGAGTGCCCGCTGTGGCTGCCCGCTGGCGAGCACCTGCTGTGAGCACCCGCTGTGAGTGCCCGCTGGTGAGTCAGACCGGTGGGGTCGGTGCGGCCGGGTGCCCGCGGCGGATGCCCGTCGTGCCCGGCGCCGCCCGGTGATCGACGGGCGGTGGGCCGGGCGGGTAGCCTCACGGCATCCGCCCGTCCACCACGGCTCGCCGCCGTCGACCGCCGTGCCACACCGTCCGACTCCCCTGCGACCGGCAGGCGTTCCGCGGGACCGCCCCCGCCCGCCGCCGAGGTCGGCCGACGCCACGCCCAGGAGGACTCCGCCGTGCCCGAGCTGTACCCGATCGGCAAGCCCTACGCGCAAGGACTCCTGGAGGTCGGCGACGGCCAGCGAATCTACTGGGAGGCCTCGGGCAACCCCGCCGGCAAGCCGGCCGTCGTGGTGCACGGCGGGCCGGGCTCCGGCCACAGTCCGAAGAACCGGCGCTGCTTCGACCCCGAGCGCTACCACCTGGTGCTGTTCGACCAGCGCGGGTGCGGACGGAGCCTGCCGCACGCCGCCGACCCGGCGACCGGTCTGGAACACAACACCACCGCCCATCTGATCGCCGACATGGAACGGCTTCGCGAACACCTGGGCATCGAGAAGTGGCTGCTGTACGGCGGCTCCTGGGGCTCGACCCTGATCCTCGCCTACGCGCAGACCCACCCCGAGCGGGTCTCGGAGATCGTGATCTGCGGGGTGACCATGACCCGCCCCGAGGAGACCGACTGGCTGTACCGCGGCGTGGGCCGGCTGCTGCCGGGCCCCTGGGAGGCGTTCCGCGACGGGCTGCCGCCCGCCGAACGGGACGGCGACCTGGTGGCCGCGTACAGCCGGCTGCTGAACAGCCCCGACGAGGCCGTCCGCCGCAAGGCCGCACGGGACTGGGCGACCTGGGAGGACGCGGTGATCGCGCACGAGTCGCTGGGGAAACCGAACGCCTACTCCGACCGCCCGGACGACGCCCTGATGGCGTTCACCCGAATCACCGCGCACTACTTCGCGCACGACGCCTTCCTGGAGGACGGCCGACTCCTGCGCGACGCCGGACGACTGGCCGGGATCCCGGGCGTTCTGATCCACGGCCGGCTGGACCTCGGATCGCCGCTGAAGACCGCCTGGGAACTGGCGAAGGCCTGGCCGGACGCCGAGCTGACGGTCATCCAGGACTCCGGCCACACCGGGAGCCCCGCCATGGGCGAGGCGGTGTTCGCAGCCATCGAACGGTTCGCCGGACCCGCCCGGAACTGACCACGACAGCTCGCTCCGGCCGTCTCGTGCCGGCGGCGAGACGGTCCGCCGGCCCGACCGGGAGTCGGACCTGCGGCGAGACCGAGACGGCGGAGTTGCCCGGCCGTTGCCCGGCCGGGGGCCGCCCGGGCCCGGTCGGCCGTGTGCCCAAGGGCCGCTCCCGGCCGCTCGATCGGGCCCCTACGATACGAGCATGATCGCCTATGCCCCCGCGGCCCTGTTCTTCGTCCTGTGCGGGATCGGGGTGCTCCGTGACCGACGCCGATTCAGCAACGCCGTCCTGCTCGGCATAGCCGTCTCCTTTCTCGCCCTGGCGCTGCTCGCCGAGTTGCGCAAGGCCCCGACACTGGTCGCCGAGGTGGCAGCCGTCGCCATCATCCTGCTGCCGGCGGTCGGAACGCTGGCGCTGGTCGGCTTCCTGATCGCCAACGGCCTGACGATGGTCCGCAAGGAGGGCAGACGGCCGGCCAATCTGCTGTCCCTGCTCGCGGGCCTCGGCATCCTCTCCGTGATCAGCCTGCTCGTCGCCGCCGTGGTGACCCGCTCGTACCGGCTGGGGGTCCTCGCCGGCACCGCCGTGCTGGTGGTCGGTTACATCTCCTTCCTGTTCGTCTGCTTCGTGGGCTACGCCTTCCTTTACGGCCGCCACCGCCCCCGCCGGGACGTCGACTTCGTCGTGGTGCTCGGCTCGGGCCTGATCGGCGGCGACCGGGTGCCGCCGCTGCTGGCGAGCCGGCTGAACCGGGGCCGTGAGGTGTACGAGAAGCAGGCCGCTCGCGGCAACCCACCGGTGCTGATCACCTCGGGCGGCCAGGGACCGGACGAGAAGCTGCCCGAGTCCCACGCGATGGCCGACTACCTCGTGCAGCGCGGCTTCCCCGAGGCACACCTGGTGCGTGAGGAGCACTCGCGCACGACGGAGGAGAACCTGCTCTTCTCCAGGGCGATCATGGAGCAGGCCAAGGCCGGGTACCGCTGCGTGATCGTCACCAACAACTTCCACGCGTTCCGTGCCGCGCTGACGGCCCGTAAGGCAGGTGTGACCGGGCAGGTCTTCGGCTCCCCCACCGCGGCGTACTACTGGCCGAGCGCGACGATCCGGGAGTTCGCCGCCGTCTTCCTCTCCCACAAGCTGATCAACTTCGGCATCTGCGGCTTCCTCGCGCTGTGCGGAGTGCTCGCCGCTGCGCTCTGACGCACCCGACACCCCGTCCTTTCAAGCCCCGGCCGCCAGAACCCGGGGAAACGGCCCGGGGACCGCCGTGTCATACCGTCGGACGCGGCGCCAGGACCGCGCAGGTGGTCGTCCCGTGCGCGTACAGCTTGCCGTCCTCCACGCCGACCACCCGCGCCTCCGCCGTCGCGAGGGTACGGCCGACGTGCAGGGCCACGGCCTCGCACCGCAGCTTCCCAGAGTCGGCGAACACCGGGCGCACCATGTGCACGTTCAACTGGGTCGTGGTGTAGGCCGTGCCGGCGGGCAGTCGGCTCATCACGGCGCAGCCGAGCGCCGAGTCGAGCAGGGTGGCGAGGTAGCCGCCGTGCACGGTGTTCATCGGGTTGAAGAGATGCTCGCCGACCTCGCCCTCGAAGACCGCCGTGCCCGGCCCGGCCTCGACCAGCCCGAAGCCCAGGGTGCTGGCGATCGGCGGAGCCTGGATCCGTCCCGCGATCATCTCCTGCAGGATCTCCTCCCCGGTGAGGTGCGGGAACGCGGAGACCGGCGGTCCGGCCTGCCAGTGGTGGGTACGGCTGTGCGACGCCTCGTCCGGCACGGTCTGCTCTCCCTGGAATCCATACGTGGTCATGGGACCAACCTGCCCGCTCCGCCCGTCCGGCTCAACTGCGATTCGCACTACGGAGCGGCTCTGCCCATGGCGGCACCGGCCATGACGGGCGCGCCGACAACGGGTGCCCGTCACATGTCACCCGACGGCCGGGCGCGGCACGCTGCACGGCAGTCCACCGAACTCCGCCCCCACCCAGGAGTCGTCCATGGTTCTGCTGCCCGTGCGCGTGTCGACCACGCCCGCCGTGACCGCCCCGTCCACCGCGCCCGTCCCACCGACCGGATCCGACGCGACCGGATCCAGCGCACCCGGATCCAGCGCGCCCGGTACCACTGAGACCGGGACCGCCCGCGCCGTGCCCGTCGCCGGTCCGGCCCGCCCGGGCGGGCGGCTCGCGCGCCGCGCCGCGGCTGCGCTGCTCGCGGCGCTGGCACTCGCCTCCACGGCACCGGCCTCCGCCGTCGCGGCCGCCACCCCGGGCCCCGGCCGTACCGCGGCCTCCGCGACTTCCGCCGCGCATGTGGCCTCCCCTGCCACTTCCACGGCGGGCGGGACCTTCCAACAGGTCACCGGGTTCGGTGGCAACCCCGGGAACCTGGCGATGTTCTCCTACACCCCGGCAGGCCTGCCGACCGACGCACCGCTGGTGGTCGCGCTGCACGGCTGCACCCAGACAGCCACCGACTACTACCGCAACTCCGGCTGGACCACCCTGGCCGACCGGTACGGCTTCGCGGTGGTGTTCCCGCAGACCGGCAGCGCCAACAACGCCCTCTCCTGCTTCAGCTGGTTCGACGCCGCCAAGGACAGCCGGGGCGCGGGCGAGGCCGAATCGGTGTCCGAGATGGTCACCGAAGCCCGGGCCCTGTACGGCTCCGACGGGCGCCGGGTGTTCGTCACGGGCCTCTCGGCCGGCGGCGGTATGGCGGCCGACCTGCTGGCCGACTACCCGGACGTGTTCGCGGGCGGAGCGATCGACTCCGGCCTGCCCGCGCACTGCGCCACCACCCAGGCCGCCGCCTCCGGGTGCCAGAACAACGACCAGCGGCTCACCCCGGCCCAGTGGGGCGACCGAGTCCGCCGGGCGTACCCGGGCCACAGCGGGCCGTGGCCCCGGGTGGCGATCTGGCAGGGCACCGCGGACACCACCGTCAGGCCCGTGAACGGCACCGAGCTGCGGGACCAGTGGACGGATGTGTGGGGCATCGGCCAGAGCGCCTCCGCCACCCGGGACCTGCCGGGTGGCACCACCGAGTCCGTCTACAACGACGCGAGCGGCCGGCCCGCCGTGGCGCTCTACTCCGTCGCGGGGATGGGTCACGGACTCGCGGTCGACCCGGGCCCGGGGGCGGACCAGTGCGGGGCCGGCGGCGCCTACTTCCTCGACACGATCTGCTCCAGCTACTACACCGCGCGGTTCTGGGGCTTGGACGGCGGCGGCCCGGCCACGCCCTCGCTGCCCGCACCGACGGGCCTGACCGCGACCGCCACCGGCCAGGACTCGATCGCGCTCGGCTGGCAGGCCGTCACCGGCGCCGCGTCCTACGTGCTGTACCGCAACGGAACGCGGGTGGCCGCCCCGGCCGGCACCTCGTACACCGACGGCGGCCTGAACCCCGGGGCCTCGTACACCTACACCGTGGCCGCCGTCGACGCGGCGGGCGCCGTGGGAGCCCGGTCGGCGGCGGTGACGGCGAGCACTCCCGGCGGCGCGCAGCAGTGCTTCACGGACAGCAACTACGACCAGGTGAAGGCGGGCCGTGCGACTCAGGCCGGCGGCCTCACCTACGCCCTCGGCTCGGGACAGGCCATGGGCCTCTGGAACACCTTCACGATCCACACGCTGAAGGAGACCGGGGCGGGCTACTTCGTCCTCGCCGACGGGCAGTGCTGACCCGCGACCGGCCGCGAGTCGGCCCCGGCACGGGCCCTGATGCGGCCCCCGATTCCGGGCCGGGCCCGCGTGTCCGCAGTGTCCGGCCACCGTGCCACCGCCGGTGAGCCGGCCTCCGCCCAACCTTCTGAGCTTCCTCATCCGTGCTCCTCTCCGGGGCGCAGACCGGCGAACAGGTCGGATTCGGGGAGGACCGTCTCCACCAGGCTCCGGGCCAGGTGGTAGTCCTCCGTCGGCCAGACCTCGCGCTCGATCTCACGCGGGTGTGCCATGAACCCGGTGCCGGGCTGTATCTGGGTGGCGTGCGCGAGCAGGGCGGCGTCCCGTACGGCGAACTGCTCGGCGCAGCGGATCCGGGTGGTGGTGGCGAGGGCGGGCGGGGCGTCGGGCCAGCCGGCCAGCACCTCGCCCATGGCCGAGTCGACGCCGCGAGCCGTCATCGCGTCGTGCATGGCCTGGAACCATGCCCGGGACAGCGCCAGGTGGTAGTAGAGCTTGGCCACCTGCCAGGGCTCGCCCGCCTCCGGAGAGCGGTCGGGGTCGGCCGCGCCCTCGACCGCCTCGACGGTGACCCGATGGGTCATCACATGGTCGGGGTGCGGGTAGCCGCCCGTCTCGTCGTAGGTGACGACGACGTGGGGGCGGAACTCGCGGATCAGCGTGATCAGCGGCTCGGCGGCGACGGCGGGCGGCAGGAGCGCGAAGCAGCCGTCGGGCAGTGGCTCGCCGGGGCCAGGTAGCCCGGAGTCGGTGAAGCCCAGGAAGCGCTGGCCGACACCGAGGATCCCGCGTGCGGCGGCCATCTCCTCGCGCCGGATCCGGGCCAGCTCGGCCCTGGTCCCGGGCCGGTCGAGTGCCGGGTTGAGCACCGAGCCGCGCTCGCCGCCGGTGCACGTCGCGACCATGACGTCCACCCCCTGGGCGGCGTAGCGGGCGAGGGTGGCCGCCCCCTTGCTGGACTCGTCGTCGGGGTGGGCGTGCACGGTCAGCAGCCGGAGTGCGGAGGGGTGAGTGAACATGCGCGGTTCCTTCGGTCCGAGTGGCATCGAGCAGCGGTCCGGTCCGGTGGCCCGCCGGGAGACAACTTAGGTCGGACCCATTGACTGGGTCAAGCCTAATTTCTGTACCCGACCCAGTGAATCTGCGCTACGCTCACGCCATGACCGAGGGCACCCCCAACCTGCGCGAACTCAACAAGCGCCGCACCCGCGAGGCGATCTCCAACGCCGCCACGCGGCTCTTCATCGAGCACGGCTTCGACCGGACGACGATCGCCGAGGTCGCGGTGGCCGCCGGGGTCGCCAAGATGACCGTCACCAACCACTTCCCGCGCAAGGAGGACCTCGTCCTCGACCTGCACCGGGAGATGATCGCCGCCCAGGCCGAGGCGGTCGCCGGGCGCGCGCCCGGCGAGTCCGCGCTGGCGGCGCTGCGCCGCACCTGCCTCGCCTCGATCGACCGGCACGACCCGGCCCTCGGCTTCGCCGATCCGCCGTTCGCCCGCACCGTCACGGAGAGCCCCGCCCTGCTCGCCCGGCTGCGCGAGATCCACGAGCAGAGCGAGAACGCGCTCACCGCGGCCCTCGCCGAGGCCACCGACTCCCCACCGGGCGACCTCACCGCCAGACTCGCGGCCGGCCTGCTGGCGGCGATCCGCCGCGCGCTCTTCACCGAGGTCTTCCACCGCGTCCTGGCCGGCGAGGAGCACGAGGCGATATCGGCGGCCATCCGACCGTCCGCTGTCCGGGCCTTCGACCACCTGCGGAGCGCGCTCGACGGGTACGCCGTCCGGCCGACCGAGTGACGCGCCGCCACACACCGGGCGCGCCGACGACGGCATCCCCCCGACCGGGCCGCTCGTCGTACAGGCACACCGGCACACCGGCACACCGAAAAAGCGCAGGTCCCGACACTTGACGAAAGGTTGACTTGTTCACGGCAGAACGTTGGCGGGCCCCGACCCTATGGTCGGCGCATGCCCCCACAGCCCCTCGGGCGGACAGCCCTGCCCGTCCTGCCCTACCGCAAACCCACCCCCGGCCGGGACTACTGGGTGCTGGACGACGTGCTGCCCGATCCGGACGCGGTCCGTGAACGGTGCCTCGCCCGGGGCGACTGGACCGAGGGGTACCCCTACCGGCCCGAGACCTGGCCCGGACTGCGCACCATGCCCGGCCTGGAGCCGGCCGAGCTCGCCCGGGTGGAGGCACTGGTCCGCCGGGCGACCGGTACCGCCAAGCTCTGGGTCCAGAGCACGCCCGGCGGCGGAACGCTCAACCACAACTGCGTCCAACTGGTCGGCGCCGGCGAGTCGGAACCCCGCCCCCACACCGACTCCCGCGCGCTCTGCCGCTACGCGGCCGTCCTCTACCTCAGCCCCGGCGCCCCCAAGGAGGCCGGCACCAGCTTCTACCGCCAGCAGTTCCCCGGCGGGCGCCTCGGCGGCAACCTCGTCGACGCACCGCACAACAACCTCGTCGAGGCGCTCGGCACGCGCCGCGTCCCGGGTGACGCCTTCACCGAGGACGTCCGCGTCCCCAACCGCTACAACCGGCTCCTGCTGTACCGCGCCAACCTGATCCACAGTGCCACCGGCTACTACGGCATCCCGCTGGAGGAGCGGCGAATGACGGCCGTCTTCTTCTGGATGGCCTGACCCCGGAGCGCCCTGGCACCGGGCCCCGGAGCACCCGGCCCCGGATCCCTGACGCGACCCGTCCGTGCAGCTGAACCCCGGAGCACCGGCCCGGCCGCCCACCCTGGTTCACGGCACGCCCACCCGGGGAAACAGCGCTCATGGACAGCGACCTCCCGCCGCACCCGGAGCCCGGCACGGCGACCGGTGCGACCGACGACCCCGGCAGCGACACCCGCAGCGACACCCTCAGCGACAGCGGCGACGACACCGACAGCACCAGCGGGACCCACAGCGGCGACGGCGCCATCGGCGGTTCGGTGACCGAGGCCGTACGCCCCGACTGGTCCGGCATCGACCGGATGACGACCCTCGACCTCCTCCGCCTGATGAACGACGAGGACCGCACCGTGGCCGAGGCCGTGGCCACGCAGCTGGAACCGATCGCCGCCGCGGCCGACGCGATCGCCGCCCGGATGGCCCGGGGCGGCCGACTGGTGTACGTGGGGGCGGGAACGGCCGGGCGGCTCGGAGTGCTGGACGCGAGCGAGTGCCCGCCGACCTTCAACACCGCCCCCGGCCAGGTCGTGGGCCTGATCGCGGGCGGCTCCGCAGCGCTGGTCCGCGCCGTCGAGGGCGCGGAGGACCGGCCGGATCTCGCCGTCGCCGACCTCGAAGCACTCGCCCCGACGGCCGCCGACTGCGTGGTGGGCGTCTCCGCCTCGGGCCGTACGCCGTACACGGTGGCCGCGATCCGACAGGCCCGCGCCGCCGGAGCGCTGACCGTGGGCGTGGCCTGCAACCGGAGGTCCGCCCTGGTGTCGGCGGCCGCGCTGGGCATCGAGGTGGTGACGGGGCCGGAGGTGCTGGCCGGATCCACCCGGCTCAAGGCGGGCACCGCACAGAAGTTCGTCCTGAACCTGCTCTCGACGGCCGTCATGGTTCGGCTCGGCAAGACCTACGGAAATCTGATGGTCGACGTGCGGGCGGGCAATGCCAAGCTTCGCGACCGGGCCCACCGGATCGTGGCCACGGCCACCGGCGCGGACGAGGAGACCGTCCGGAGCGCGCTGGCCGTGACGGGCGGCGAGGCCAAGGACGCCGTCCTGGTCGTGCTCGCCGGAGTGGACGCGCCGACCGCCCGCCGACTGCTCGCCGCCTCGGGCGGCCGACTGCGCGAAGCCCTCGAATCGGCCCGGCCGGTGAACTGACGGACGGTGGACTGACGGACGGCCTCGGCGGCACGCACTCGTGGCGGCCGCAGAGACGCCGCCGGAGCACACTGAGCCGGCTAGCCGTTCGTCGACGGCGTGCTTGTTCCGCCAGACGATGTAGCGGCGGATCATGCTTGAACTTGGTGATCTCCATGATCTCCCGGCGCTCGGGCAGGGTGAACGCCCGTGGCCGCCCGCCCCTGTGCTTCGGGAAGAGTGAGTCGAAGCCGTCGGCGTTGAAGTGGTGGATCACGTCGCGAACCCGGCCCGTACTGGTGAAGGTGACCTCGGCGAGCTTCGCCACAGGCGCACGCGGGGCAGACAGCAGGACCATCTGTGCCCGCCGCCAGGACACCACCACCCGGCGACCCGGTGGACGATCCGCAGCAGCCGGCCGCCCTCGTCATCATCGATCTCGCGGACCTGTACGTGGACGCCGGGTCGCCAACCATGCGGTGCGGGAGGGGGATCCGTTGCGTCGGTCTACGGCTGATCGAATGTCCAGGTGAGGACCACCTGTCCCGTTTCAGGGACGCCGCCGGCGCGGCGGTACGTGGCCAGTGCTGCCGCGTTCTCCTCGTCCGTGATGGTCCACACGCCATAGCAGCCCCGTTCACGGGACAGGTCGGCGAGCGCCGACACCAGAGCCCGGCCGACGCCACGCCCACGGAAGGACTCGTCCACGCCCAGCTCGTACAGGAACATCTCGGTTCCCTTGTCCGGATGGGTCATCTCGACACCGGTGACGATCCCCGCCGGGACGTCGTCCACATAGGCGATGAGGAGGTGATGGCGCTCGTCCGTCAGGAACCGTTCAGTGGCCTCCCGCCCTGGGACGGTGTCGAAGAGATGTCCAGCGGCGTCGACCGCCTCGACCTGAGTGACACGACGGATCTCCATTCGAGGATCCTGACACGTTCCGGCATCGGGGGGCGGGCATTTTGCCGCAGAGCGATCCCGACGCCGAACCCATCTCCACGGCCTTCGGACCCCCGTCGCTCTGGCCTCTGTCGGTACCCCAGCAGGGCGAACGTTGCCTGATGCGGCACTGAGAGTCATCCCGTCGGTGGTCTTGCCCGTGGGATGACCTTGGCCGTGGCTGGTGTTATCACGGCGTCTGAGCCGCCCTGGACTGCCCTGTTCGCCGGACTGAGCCCGCGTGCCGTCGGCGAGTTGGTGAGGCAGCCGCGCCGGGTCGGTCGGCCCCTGCCCGGCAACCGCAACGGCTGCAGGGCATGGGAGGAATCCGGGGCCAAGGCCGCCGTCGGCCGGCCAACCACGATCGCCGACGGCGGCTACCCCGGAACCGGTCTCGTCATCCCGCACCGCCGCCTCCGCGGCGACGAACTGACCGACTGGCAGACCGAACACAACCACGACCACCAACGGGTCCGCGCCCGCGTCGAGCAGGCCTTCGCCCGGATGAGGACCCGGAAGATCCTGCGCGACCGCCGCCTGAGCGACGACGGTGTGCGCCACGCGATGCACGGCGTTGCCCGTCTGCGCAACCTCGCTCTCACGGGATGACTCCCGCCGCATGCGCGACCTGAAGGGTTCCCGGGAGAGGGCTCCCCACCTCGCAGTCTCGGAGGAGAAATCAGGCGAGGCAGAACTCGTTGCCCTCGATGTCCTGCATCGTGATGCACGACTCGTTGACGCCATCGGCGCGCTGCGTCAGCACGTGCTTCGCCCCGAGCGCCATCAGCCGTGCGCATTCGGCCTCGAGCGTGGCCAGGCGCTCGTCACCCACGAGCCCGGTGCCGGCCCGCACATCGAGATGCACCCGGTTCTTGACGACCTTGCCTTCGGGGACTCGCTGGAACAGCAGGCGCGGAGCCACACCCGCGGGATCAGTGCACGCGAAGTAGATCGCATCCTCGGGCGGCAGTGAGCGGAAGCACTCCTCCCACGTGGCGAAGCCCTCCGGGACCGGCGGCATGACGTACCCCAGCACCTCGCACCAGAAGGCGGCGAGGCGCACGGGCTCCGCGCAGTCGAAGGCCACTTGGAACTGTTTGATCGTTGACATTGGCGCACAATAACAGGGGCGCTGCTCATCTCCGCAGGTCAGGGGATCCACAGGTGGTCAGGCGGCGGGGTGGACGGCAGCGCCGATGGTGCGGACCACGGCACAGCAGGCGGCGGGTACGCCACCTACCGGCGGCCGGATGCCGAGGATCGAGCAGGCGATCTCCGCCGCCCTGGGTGGGGCGCGCCGTGGTCAATGTCGGGGACGGCGCGGCGTCGTACGAGTCGGCGACGCGGGAGGTGACGGCGGTCGAGCCGTCGGCGTCCATGCGTGCCCAGCGCCCCGCGCACCTGTCTGCCACCGTCCGGCGGTCACGAGAGACGGACGGCTTCCCGCGCCACCACCTCGCCGAAGCGCGGCAGGTCGAGGTCGACCGCCGACCGGTGCTCCGCCTCCGTCAGGGCCGCCATCGCATCCTCGACGAAGACCAGCTCGTAGCCGTGGTCGGCGGCTGCCCGAGCGGTCGACTCCACGCCCAGGTTGGTCGCGATGCCGGCGAACACCAGTGTGTCCACGCCGCGCCCCTGGAGCAGGTCGTGCAGGCCGGTGTCCTGGAACCCGCCGATGGTGCGCTTCACCAAGACGGCATCGGCGGTCGCCGCCACCTCCGCGACCAGCCCACTGCCGGGCGGCTGCTCGGCGACGTTCGGGCGCTCGACGCGCAGGGCGACGACGGGGGCACCCGCTGCCCGGAAGGCCGCCGCCAGTTCCAGCGACGCCCTGAGCACCCCGGTCCCCGCGTGCGGTGCCAGCGGCAGGGCGACGATCCGGTCCATCAGGTCGACCAGGACGAGCGCCGTCCGGCCGGAGTCAAGGGTTCGCATGGCGGATCACGGTAGCGGGTCACCGTGGCCGGATGCCTGCTCCTGGGCGGTCGCGCTCCGGAATCCTCGATCAGCACCCACGCCCGTACTCGACGTCTGCGACGTGGTCGGTCATCCGCAGGATGTCGGCGGCCTCGCACAACAGCGGCAGGCCGCGCGACGCCACGAGCCCTGACGAGCGACGGCCGAACAAGGTGCCTTCCGGCCAGGCAACCGGGCAACTGATCGGACCACCGCAACGCCGTCCGGCCGCGCCGTCGGACGGCATCGGCCGGGCCGGCGACAAGAGTTGAACGCCAACGCCGTCCTTGACGCCCTCGGCGGGTTGTCGATTTCATGGTGTGAACGTCGCCCGGTCCCGAGCATCGACGGCGATGTGGGTGCCTCGTGCCCCAGGGGGTGATGTCCGCACCTCCGTCCGCGACGCACCACCCAGCGACGACACCGCACCGGCCGCCCCACCCCGAGAACACCGGAGCTTCCCCGCACCCGAACGTGGGAGCGCTCCCGCACTCCTCGTCCCGTCCCACCCCGCTCCACAATTACCGCCCGCAAGAACCATCCGCTCCGCCCCGGCCGGTGCCCACCGGCGGAGGCCCGCCCGGACCGCCGCCGCACTCCTCGGAGAGGAAGACCGACGTGTCCCACCCCCTACGCCGCCTGCGCAGGATCGTGACAGCGCTCGCCCTCACGGCGGCCGTGCTCCTGTCGGCCCCGCCCGCGCAGGCCGCCCCCACCACCCCGACCAGCGCCCCGATGCCCGGAGCGACCGCAGGGACGGGAGCAACCGGCGCCACCGCCCCGGGCTCCGGCTACTGGCACACCAGCGGGCGCCAACTGCTCGACGAGGCCGGCCGACCCGTCCGGATCGCCGGAGTCAACTGGTTCGGCTTCGAAACGGCCGACCACGTTCCGCACGGCCTCTGGGCCCGCGACTACGGCAGCATGATCGACCAGATGCGCGCCCTCGGCTTCAACACCATCCGCCTGCCCTACAGCGACGACCTCTTCCGGGGCTCCGTACCGACCGGCGTCAACCACTCCGGCGGCATGAACGCCGACCTCCAGGGCCTGACCTCGCTCCAGGTGATGGACCGGATCGTCGACCGGGCCGGAGCCGCCGGGCTCAAGGTGATCCTCGACCGCCACCGCCCGGACGCCGACGGGCAGTCGGCGCTCTGGTACACGAGCGCCGTCCCGGAGAGCACCTGGCTCGCCGACCTCCGGGCGATCGCCGCGCGCTACGCCGGCAACCCCACCGTCATCGGCATCGACCTGCACAACGAGCCGCATGATCCGGCCTGTTGGGGCTGCGGCGACCCGGCGCTCGACTGGCGCCTGGCGGCCGAGCGCGGCGGCGAGGCCGTCCTGGGGGCCAACCCCTCGCTGCTCGTCCTCGTCGAGGGCGTGCAGAGCTTCCAGGGCAGTTCGACCTGGTGGGGCGGGAACCTCCGCGGTGCGGCGGCGTACCCGGTCCGACTGAGCGTGCCGAACCGCCTCGTCTACTCCGCGCACGAGTACGCCACGAGCGTGGCGCGCCAACCGTGGTTCGACGACCCGGCGTTCCCCGCCAACCTGCCCGCGGTGTGGGACTCCAACTGGGGCTACCTGTTCCGACAGAACATCGCGCCGGTGTGGATCGGCGAGTTCGGCTCCACCCTGCAAGCGGCCGCCGACCGGACCTGGCTGAGCGCGCTCACCCAGTACCTGCGGCCCACCGCGCAGGCGGGCGCGGACGCCTTCTCCTGGACGTTCTGGTCCTGGAACCCGAACTCGGGCGACACCGGCGGGATCCTCAAGGACGACTGGACCACCGTGGACACGGTGAAGGACGGCTACCTCACCGCCGTCAAGGCCCCGGGCTTCGCCGCCGGCGGCGGTGTCGGCGACACCCGGTCGCCGACGGCCCCCACCGGTCTCACGGCGACCGCTGTCACCGCCACCTCAGCCACCCTCGGCTGGGCCGCCTCGCAGGACGACACGGGCGTCACCGGCTACGACGTCCACCGGGGCGCCACGCTGGTGGGCACGGTCACGGGCACCACGTACACGGACACCGGCCTCACCCCGGCGACCGCCTACACCTACACCGTCACCGCGCGGGACGCCGCCGGGAACGTCTCGGCCGCCTCCGGGGCGACGACCGTGACCACCGCGGGGCCTCCCGACACCACCGGCTGCACGGCCGGTTGGCACACGGACAGCCAGTGGGACACCGGGTTCACCGCGACCGTGACGGTCACCAACACCGGGAGCCGGGCCGGTAGCACCTGGACGGCCGCCTGGGACCGGCCCGCCGGGTGGCAGCCGACCGGTACCTGGAACGCCGCCGTCACCCAGTCGGCGAGCACGGTCACCGCGACCGGCCTGGCGTACAACAGCGCCTTGGCGCCCGGCGCTTCGACGACCTTCGGCCTTCAGGGCAGCGGCCGGCTCGGCGCCTCCCCGCCGGTGCCGACGTGCACCGTCACGCCCTGACGGCAGCAGGACCTCCGCCCACCCGGCACCACCAGCCACCGGGCACCACCACCAGGCGCCAGACACCAGGCCGTACCGCAGACAGCCCACCCAGACCCACCCGACACTCGCCGAGGCCCACCACAGATCCTGCTGCGGGAGCGCTCCCACGCATTTGCGTCGAACGCCTTGACGCCCCCGAGCGTTCATGGGTTGATAGCGGGGAGCCGGAGTCTGACTCCATCTCACGCACACAGCAGCCGAATTGAGAGCCTTGCCGCAGTTCGGCAACCATCCCGGCCGACCCGCCGGAAACCTGCACCGGGATCGCTCTCACCTCTGATGGGAGCGATCCCACCCCGGCGCCCCGGACCGGCGCCCTTACCCCTGGGTCCCCCACCCGAAAGGACTCCCCATGCCTTCCGGCCACCACAACGGCGGACGCACCCGCCGCAGGCCCGTGCTCCACCGGCTGCGCGCCCTCGCCGCCGTCGCGGCGCTCGGCGCCACCAGCCTCCTGCCCGTCGCCACCGCCACCTCCGCCTCAGCCGCTCCGGCGGAGGCCTCGACGCCGGCCGCCCGGGTCGACAACCCCTATGCCGGCGCGGGCGTCTACGTGAACCCCGAGTGGGCCGCGAACGCCGCCGCCGAACCCGGCGGCAGCGCCGTCGCGGGCCAGCCGACCGCCGTCTGGCTCGACCGCATCGCCGCCATCAACGGCACCGCCGGCCACCTGGGCCTGCGCGGACACCTCGACAACGCCGTCCGGCAGGCGGCGGGCAAGCCCTTCGTCGTCCAGCTCGTCGTCTACGACCTCCCCGGCCGCGACTGCGCCGCCCTCGCCTCCAACGGCGAACTCGGCCCGACCGAGATCGGCCGCTACCGGACCGAGTTCATCGACCCGATCGCCGCCGTGCTGGCCGATCCCGCCTACGCCGGGCTGCGGATCGTCACCACCGTCGAGATCGACTCGCTGCCGAACCTGGTCACCAACGCGGGCGGCACCGCCACCGCCACCCCGCAGTGCGACACCATGAAGGCCAACGGCAACTACGTGAACGGCGTCGGGTACGCACTGGCCAAGCTGGGCGCCGTCCCGAACGTCTACAACTACGTCGATGCCGGCCACCACGGCTGGCTCGGCTGGGACTCCAACCTCGGCCCAGCCGTCGACGTCCTCCACCAGGCCGCGACGGCCGCCGGCTCCACCACCGCCAACGTGCACGGCTTCATCGTCAACACCGCCAACTACTCGGCCCTGAAGGAGCCCTACTACACCATCGACGACTCGGTGAACGGCACCTCGGTCCGCCAGAGCGCCTGGGTGGACTGGAACCGCTACGTCGACGAGCTCTCCTACGCCCAGGCCTTCCGGCAGAAGGCCGTCAGCGCCGGGTTCGACCCGGCCGTCGGCATGCTGATCGACACCTCGCGCAACGGCTGGGGCGGCGCGGCCCGCCCGACCGGGCCGGGCGCCCGAACCAGCGTGGACAGCTACGTGGACGGCGGCCGGACCGACCGGCGGTTCCAGACCGGCAACTGGTGCAACCAGAGCGGGGCCGGCCTCGGCGAGCGTCCGCGGACCGCACCCGAGCCGGGCATCGACGCCTACGTGTGGGTGAAGCCCCCGGGCGAGTCGGACGGCGCCAGCCAGTACATCCCCAACGACGAGGGGAAGGGCTTCGACCGGATGTGCGACCCGACGTACACCGGCAACGCGCGCAACAACTTCCACCTCTCCGGCGCCCTGCCGGGCGCGCCGCTGGCCGGGGCCTGGTTCTCCGCCCAGTTCCAGGAGTTGCTGAAGAACGCCTACCCGCCGGTGACCGGCGGCGGCACCGGCGACACCACGCCGCCGAGCACCCCGGCCGGGCTCCGCTCCACCGCCACCACGGCCGCCACCGTCTCGCTGGCGTGGACGGCCTCGACCGACAACGTCGGGGTCACGGGGTACGACGTCTACCGCGACGGCACGGCGGTCGGGTCCACCACGGGCGCCGGCGGCACCACCTACACCGACGGCGGGCTGACCGCCTCGACCGCCTACCGCTACACCGTGGTCGCACGTGACGCGGCGGGCAACGCCTCGACGGCCTCGGCGGCCCTCACCGTCACCACCGCCGCGGGCAGCGGCGGCGGGAGCTCCGGCTGCACCGCGGCCTACCGGGTCAGCAGCGACTGGGGCAGCGGCTTCAACGCCGACGTCACCGTCACCAACACCGGCACGGCCGCCGCCACGCACTGGAAGGTGACCTGGACCTGGGGCGGCACCCAGCAGGTGAGCAACCTCTGGAACGGTGTCCTCGCGCAGTCCGGCCCGAGCGTGACCGTCACCAACGCCCCGTACAACGGCGCGCTGGCGGCGGGCGCGAGCACCGCCTTCGGGTTCGGCGCCGGTTACTCCGGCGGCAACACCGCACCCACGCTGAGCTGCACGACGAGCTGACGCCCGACCGGCCCGGTGCCGGCTCCGCCACGACGGCGGGGCCGGCACCGGCGCTGTCCCCAGCGTTCCGGCCAGTCAGGGGTTCCCGCCACACAGGGGGCTCCCGCCACACAGGGGGCTCCCGCCAAACCGGAACTCCCACCGGGGACGCGGCAGGCCCCCGTCAGGCCGAGTCGCGGACCACCAGCTCGGTCGCCAGCACCACCTGCCGGCTGCCCCGGTGCCGTCCGGCGATCTCCTCCAGGAGCAGCCGGGCCATCGTGCGCCCCATCTCCTCGATCGGCTGGCGGACGCTGGTCATCGCCGGTTCGGTGTGCCGGGCCACGATCGAGTCGTCGAACCCGATCACCGCGACCTGGTCCGGGATCCGCCGGCCGGCCGCCCGGAGCACCTGCATGGCCCCGGCGGCCATCACGTCCGAGGCGCAGAACACCGCGTCGAGGTCGGGCCGCCGCTCCAGCAGCGCCCGCATCGCCTGCCGGCCGCCCTCCTCGGTGAAGTCGGCCAGACCGACGAGGTCCTCCTCGTACGTCTGCCCGGCCTCCTCCAGGGCCCGGCGGTAGCCGTCCAGGCGGGCCAGCGCCACCTCCATGTCCAGCGGGCCGGTGATGGTGGCCACCCGGCCGCAGCCGCGCCGCAGCAGGTGCCGGACGGCCATCCGCGCCCCGCCGGCGTTGTCGGCGTGGACATAGCTGAGGACCTCGTGGTCGTTGCGCCGGCCGGCCAGCACCGACGGGATCTCCAGGCTCTCCAGCAGGCCGGGCAGCGGGTCGTCCCGGTGCACCGCGACGAGCAGCACGCCGTCCACCCGCTGGGCCGACAGGTACGCGGCCAGCCGGTCGCGCTCGCGCTGGTTGCGGACCAGGATCAGCAGCAACTGCATGTCGGTCTCGCTGAGTTCGGCCGCGACGCCGCTGATGATGTCGGAGAAGTAGGGCTCGGAGAAGAGCCTGGTCTCCGCCTCCGGGACGACCAGGGCGACGGCGTCCGTCCGGGAGGTGACCAGGGCCCGCGCCGCCCGGTTCGGCACGTAGCCGAGTTCGGCGATCGCGGCCTGGACCGCCTCCCGGGCCTTGTCGCTCACCCGGGGCGAGCCGTTGACCACCCGGGAGACCGTGCCGCGGCCCACGCCGGCGAGGGCGGCCACCTCCTCCAGGGTCGGCCGTGCCGAGCCCCGTGACCCACTGCCCGACGCGCCGGCCGTCCCACTCGCCGCCTGTGCCATCGTCCACCTCTCCAAGACCTCGCCACGGGGGCCGCCAACGCCGGGCGGGCGCCCCGGAGACCATCCTCCTCCACCGGGGCGCGGCGCGGGCGCGAGGGGGCAGGTGCCGGCCCGGTGGGCCGCCCGCCGCAGGACACGTTCCCGCAACGGATGGCGCGATCCGCCTTGACACCCGACCCGATCACCCAGCAACCTTCCCCTAGTGCTTGGGAGCGCTCCCACGACAGTGCGCCCACCCTAGCGGCCCGCCGCCACCGGGGCCAGCCTCCGACGCCCGACCGAAACCGGAGGGGCTGTCCGACGCTCGATCAACAAGCTCGCCAGTGAGCCGAATTGGCCGCCGGATCACTGACTGATCAACCCCGGCCGGGCACCACGCACGCGTCCGCCGAGTACTGCCGGAACCAGAGCCCGAGCCGGAACCCAAGTCCGAGCCGGAACCAGAGGACCCGAGCCGAAGCCCGAGCAAACCCGCACCCGGCCCCCGGGAGCACCGGCCACCCGGCCACCCGGCCACCCGGCCACCCGGCCACCCGGGAGCACCGGACACCAGACACCCGCCACACCCACCACGCACAGGCACCGAGGAGAACCCCCATGCGTCCCACCACCCGCGCACGCCGCCGGGCCGTCCCCGTCACCACCGCACTGACCCTCTCGGCCCTCCTGCTCACCGGCTGCGCCGGCGGCTCCGACGCCGATCCCGCCACCGGCGCGGCCGCCGACGGCGGTGGCAAAGTCACGCTCTCCGTCGGCGACTTCGGCACCTTCGGCTACCGCGAAGCCGGCCTGTACGACGAGTACATGGCCGCCCACCCCTCGATCACCATCCGGTACGAGACCGTCCAGGACGGTCAGAAGTACTGGGACGCCCTGGCCACCCACCTGGCCTCCGGCAGCGGCCTCAACGACATCCAGGCCGTCGAGGTCGGCTACATCGCGCAGGCCACCGGCACGCTCGGCGACAAGTTCACCGACCTCTCCAAGGCGGAGGGCGTCCGGGCCGACGCGTGGCTGCCGTGGAAGGCCAAGCAGGCCACCACCGCCAAGGGCGCCCTGATCGGCCTGGGCACCGACATCGGCCCGATGGCCGTCTGCTACCGCAAGGACCTCTTCGAGCAGGCCGGACTGCCGGCCGACCGCGAGGCCGTGGGCAAGCTGTGGAGCGGGGACTGGGCGAAGTTCGTCGAGGCCGGTAAGCAGTACCAGGCCAAGGCCCCGGCAGGCACCTTCTTCACCGACTCGGCGAGCGGCCTCTTCAACGCGGCCCTCTCCGCGGAGTCCCAGCAGTACTCGGACGCCTCCGGCAAGCTCGTCTACCGGGACAGTCCCGGGGTGAAGAAGGCCTGGACGACCGCCGTGGACGCGTCCCGCGCCGGTATCAGCGCCGGTCTGCGGCAGTTCCAGGACGACTGGAACACCGCCTTCAGCAACGCCCGGTTCGCCACCGTGGTCTGCCCGTCCTGGATGACCGGCATCATCAGCAAGTACTCCGGCGACCCGGGCAAGGGCAAGTGGGACATCGCGCAGGCCCCGGTGGCCTCCAACTGGGGCGGCGCCTTCCTCACGGTGCCCAAGGCCGGCAAGCACCAGAAGGAAGCCGCCGCGCTGGCCGCCTGGCTGACCGCGCCCGAGCAGCAGGCCAAGGTCTTCGCCAAGGTCGGCAATCTGCCGTCGACCACCGCGGCGCTGGCTCAACCCGCCGTCCAGAACGCCACCTTGGACTACTTCGGCACCACCCCGACCGGGAAGATCTTCGCCGCCACCGCACAGAACATCGCGCCGGCACCGATCGGTGAGCAGGACGGCACGGTCAAGACCGTCATCACGGACAACGGGATCCTCGACATCGAGCAGCACGGCACCGACCCGGCCAAGGCCTGGACCAACGTCACCAAGCTGATCGACGACAAGGTCAACGGCTGAGCACCACCCCTCCGGCCGTTCCGGTGCCGGGCCCGTCCGCGGCCCGGCCCGGCCCGGCCCGCCACCCCTGGAAGGACTCCCCCGTGGCCACCACCCACCGGCCCGCGACGGACAGCGGCCCGCCCCGGCCCGCGCCCGCAGGGCGCCGCTCCGGCCCCGCCGCGCCGCCCCCCAGCTGGCGCTCGCGCCTGCACCGACTCGACCTCAAGGCCTCGCCCTACGCGTACATCGCGCCCTTCTTCCTCTGCTTCGCGGCCTTCGGCCTGTTCCCCCTGCTGTGGACCGGCTGGCTCTCGCTGCACCGGGTCGACCTGCTCGACCCGGGGGTGATGGAGTGGCGCGGGCTGGGCAACTACACCCGGCTCTGGGGCACGGAGCAGTTCCGCACCGCGCTGCTCAACACCTTCACCATCGGGGTGCTGTCCACCGTGCCGCAGCTGCTGATGGCGCTCGGGCTGGCGCACCTGCTCAACTACCGGCTGCGCGGCCGCGGCTTCCTGCGGGTGGCGGTCCTGGCGCCGTACGCCACCTCGATCGCGGCGGCCACCCTGGTCTTCGTCCAACTGTTCAACCCCGACTACGGGTTGGTCAACTGGCTGCTCTCGCTGGTGGGGGTCGGCCGGACGGACTGGTACGCCGACACCTGGCCCGCCCAGATCGCCGTCGCCACCATCGTCACCTGGCGCTGGACGGGCTACAACGCGCTGATCTACCTGGCCGCGATGCAGGCCGTCCCGAAGGACCTCTACGAGGCCGCGAGCCTGGACGGCGCCTCCCGCTGGCAGCAGTTCACCCGGATCACCGTGCCGTCCATCCGGCCCACCATCCTGTTCACGGTGATCGTCTCGACCATCGGGGCCACCCAGCTGTTCGGCGAGCCGCTGCTCTTCGGCGGCGGTGTCGGGGTCAGCGGCGGATCGGCCCACCAGTTCCAGACCTTGAGCCTCTACATGTACGAACTCGGCTGGCCGAGCCGTCAGTTGGGCCGTGCGTCGGCCGTCGCCTGGACGATGCTGCTGATCCTGTTGCTGATCGGCGCCGTCCAACTGCTGCTCGCCCGCCGGGGCCGTGCCGGACAGGGGCGCTGAGATGACCACCACCCTCGAACCCACCCCGACGGCGCGGCCGTCCACCGCCGGCCGTGCCCCCGGCCGGCTCGCGGGCGCGCTGCGCGCCGTCCGGCGCCGGCTGCGGCCCGGTGCCGGGGAGCAGGACAAGGCCGGGCCGCTGACCTACGCCGTCCTGGTGGCCGCCGCCGTGCTCTCGCTGTTCCCCCTGTACTGGACCTTCGTCGCCGCCTCCTCCACCGGGGAGCGGGTGGCCCAGGCACCGCCGCCGCTGCTGCCCGGCGGATCGCTGTGGACCAACATCACCACCGCCTGGGAGCAGGCCGACCTCGGCCGGGCGCTGCTCAACTCCACGGTCGTGGCGGGCTGCGTCGCACTGAGCACGGTCGCGTTCTCCACCCTGGCCGGGTTCGCCTTCGCCAAGCTGGCGTTCCGCGGCCGGGGCGCCCTGCTGACCGTCGTCGTCGCCACCATGACCATCCCCCCGCAGCTCAGCGTGATCCCGCTCTACCGGATCATCACCGACCTGGGCTGGGGCAACCAGCTGAAGGCCGTCGTACTCCCCTCCCTGGTGGCCGCCTTCGGGGTGTTCTTCATGCGGCAGTACCTCGCCGAGGCGCTGCCGGTGGAGCTGATCGAGGCGGCCCGGGTGGACGGCGCGCACAGTCTGCGGATCGTCTGGCACGTCGTGCTGCCGGTGGCCCGGCCGGCGATGGCCGTGCTGGGAATGCTGGTCTTCGTGCAGTCCTGGAACGACTTCTTCTGGCCCTTCGTCGTCCTGACCCAGCAGAACCCGACCGTCCAGGTCGCGTTGTCCGCCATCGGCGGCGGCAGCGCCTACGAAGTCAACCAGGCGGTCATCATGACCGGCGCCCTGGTCGGCACGCTGCCGCTGCTGCTGCTCTTCGCCGTGCTGGGCCGGCACATCGTCGGGGGCATCACCGCCGGCGCCGTCAAGAGCTGAACCCGCCCCATGCCGCCGTCAAGAGCTGAACCGCCGTCGAGCGCTGACCCCCGCCCCGCCCACCACCTCCCGGGAGCATCCCCGCCATGACCTCCACCGTGCCGCCCGCCCACACCGATGCCGTCCCCGCCGCCCGCACCGCGGCCGAACCCCCCGCCCGGGCCTTCCCGCCCGGCTTCCGCTGGGGCGCCGCCACCGCCGCCTACCAGATCGAGGGCGCCCCCGCCGAGGGCGGCCGGACGCCGTCGATCTGGGACACCTTCAGCCACACCCCCGGTCGGACCGCCGGCGGGCAGACCGGCGACGTGGCGGTCGACCACTACCACCGGTTCCGCGAGGACGTCCGGCTGATGGCCCGGCTCGGCCTCACCTCCTACCGGTTCTCGCTCTCCTGGCCACGGATCCAGCCCACCGGCCGCGGCCCCGCCCTGGAGAGCGGCCTGGACTTCTACCGGGCCCTGGCCGACGAGCTCGCGGAGCACGGCATCCGGCCGGTCGCCACCCTCTACCACTGGGACCTCCCGCAGCACCTGGAGGACGCCGGCGGCTGGCCGGTGCGCGAGAGCGCCGAGCGCTTCGCCGAGTACGCGGCCCTCGCGGCGCAGGCCCTGGGCGACCGGATCGACACCTGGGTGACCCTCAACGAACCCTGGTGCAGCGCCTTCCTCGGCTACGGCTCCGGCGTCCACGCACCCGGCCGCACCAGCCCGGCCGACGCGCTCCGCGCCGCCCACCACCTCAACCTCGGGCACGGCCTCGCCGTCGGCGCCCTGCGCGCCGCCCTGCCCTCGACCGCCGAGATCGCCGTCTCGCTCAACCTGCACGCCGTCCGCCCGCTCACCGGCCACTCCGACGACCTCGCCGCGGCCCGGCGCATCGACGCGGTGGGCAACCGGATCTTCACCGGTCCGATGTTCGCCGGCGCCTACCCGGACGACCTGCTGGCCGACACCGCCCACCTGGTCGACTGGGCGGACCTGGTGCGCGACGGCGACCTCGCCGAGATCTCCCGGCCCATCGACCTGCTCGGGCTGAACTACTACACGCCGACGGTGGTCTCCGCCGCCCGCGACGGCGAGGCCGCGACGGCCCGCCACGACGGCCACGGCGCGAGCCCGCACTCCCCCTGGCCGGGCGCCGACGACGTCACCTTCCACCGCGCGCCCGGCGAACTCACCGCCATGGGGTGGCCGATCGACCCGACCGGCCTGACCGAGCTGCTGACCGCGCTGCACCGGGAGCACGGGCTGCCGCTCCTCGTCACCGAGAACGGCGCCGCCTTCGAGGACGTGGTCGGCCCCGACGGCAGCGTCGACGACCCCCGGCGGATCGCCTACATCCGCGCCCACCTCGCCGCCGTCCACCACGCCCTCGAAGCCGGCGCCGACGTGCGCGGCTACTACCTCTGGTCGCTGCTCGACAACTTCGAGTGGGCCTACGGCTACGCCAAGCGCTTCGGCGCCGTCCACGTGGACTACGACACGCTCGCCCGCACCCCGAAGGCCAGCGCCCACTGGTACGCGGAGGTGATCCGCCGGGGCGGGATCGACTGAGCGAGGGGCCGGATGCCCCGGGCCTCAGCCGGCCAGCTCGTCGCGCCGCACCAGTGCGACGGCCCGGCCGTCGACCAGGACGAGCGCGGCCTCCTGGCCGGGCCCGAGCGACTCCCGGGCCTCGGCGAGCGACTGGCCGACGCCGACCGTCGGCAGGGCGGGGCCCAGCAGGGCGGTGACCGGGCCGTCCGGCGCGGCGCGGCCCTCGGTGACCGCTCGCTCGACGGCCGCCGAGGAGAGGGAGCCGAGCACCTCGGTGGCGCTGACCCCGTACGGGCGCTCCGGCCGGGCCAGCACCACCGGCGCGACGCCGCCGGGCACCTCGCGCAGCACGGCCAGGGCGTCGGCCACCGAGGCGTCCGCGGCGACCGTGACCGGCCCGCCGGGCCGACCGTCCAGCACGGACCGGACGGTCGGCCCGGTGTGGTCGGCGCCCCGCGGCTCCTCCAGGAACCCCCACCGGCGCAGCCAGTCGTCGCTGTACAGCTTGGAGAGGTAGGACCGGCCGGAGTCGGGCAGCAGCACCACGACGAGGTCGTCGGGGCCGAGTCCGCGCGCGACCCGGAGCGCGGCGGCCACCGCCGTGCCCGAGGAGGGGCCGGCCAGCAGTCCCTCCTCACGGGCCAGCCGCCGTGCGGTCAGCAGGGACTCGCGGTCCGGGATCCGCTCGACGTGGTCGACGACCTCGCGGTGGTAGGACTCCGGCCAGCGGTCCTCCGCCGTGCCGGGGTGCAGGAAGTGGCCGATGCTGTCGACGAAGTAGGGGCTGCCGTCGCCACCGCCGTAGCGGGAGGACTCCGGGTCCGCGCCGACCACCGTGACGCCGCCGCCGGAGGCCTTCTTGAGGAAGGCGCCGGTGCCGCTGATCGTGCCGCCGGTGCCGACCCCCGCGACGAAGTGGGTCACCCGGCCCCCGGTCTGCTCCCAGAGCTCCGGACCGGTGGTCCGCACGTGCGCGTCGGGGTTGGCGGGGTTGTCGTACTGGTTGGCCAGCCAGGCGCCGGGGATCTCCTCGGCGAGCCGGCGCACCACGTTGAACAGGTGGTCCGGGTGCTCGGCCGGCAGCGTGGTCGGGGCGAGCACCACCTCGGCGCCGTACGCCCGCAGGATGTCCGACTTCTCGACGGCGGACCGGTCGGCCACGCAGGCGATCACCCGGTAGCCGCGCCGGCGGCCGACGATGGTGAGGCCGATCCCGGTGTTGCCGGAGGTCGCCTCGATGATCGTCCCACCGGGCCGGAGCAGGCCGTCCCGCTCGGCCGCCAGGACCATCGACAGCGCGGCGCGGTCCTTCACGCTCCCGCCGATGCTGAGGAACTCGGCCTTGGCGTAGACGGGGGTCGCGAGGCCGGCGCCGAGCCGGGCCAGCCGGAACAGCGGCGTCCCGCCGATCGCGTCGACCACCGATTCGTGAACCGTCATGCGACTCCTTGCCCCGGTACCCCGCCGCGCGCGGCCACTGCCGCGTACGCCACGGCCCCGGGCGAACGCCTGCGACCGCTGGGACGAAAGGCTTTCACCGCACGATCGCCCGACGCAAGAGGACCCGGCGCGAGAGGACCCGGCGCAAGAGGACCGGGCCAGGTCAGCGGGCCGGGCGGATGGGCCCGGCCGGGCGGGTCACGCCTCCTGGGTGTCGAGCCAGTTCAGCAGGACGGCGCGGTCGGCGACGGTGCCGGTGGGGTTCGCCGGGTCCAGCAGCCAGTGCCGGATCCGCCCGACGGTCTCCGGATCGAGGTCCAGGTACAGGCGCCAGTGCGCCCGGGTGTGGCAGTTCGGGTCGCGCGGCTCGTCACAGTCGTGGCAGTGGGTGAAGAAGGCGTCCACCATGCGGTGCACGATCAGCTCGTCGGACATGAAGGCCGCGTTTCCCTCTCTCGGTGCGTGCTGCCGGCCTCCACGGGCCGGCGCTCCACTTCCAGGGTGCGGGGCGGCCGACCCGGACGGGAGGGACGAACGTCCCGCGCCCCGGCCCGTCCGGCGCCCGCCCGGGCCCGGTAACGCCGGAGGCCCGGTACCCGTGGGGGTGGGTACCGGGCCGTTCGAGGGGCGGTGGTCAGCCGCGGCCCGAGGACTTCTGCGTGCGACGGGAGACCGAGTCCAGGACGACGGCGGCCAGCAGCACGGCGCCGGTGATCATGTACTGGATCGCCTGGGCGGCGTGCACCATGTCCAGGCCCGTGGTGATGGACTGGATGACCAGGATGCCGAGCAGCGCCGACCAGGTCTTGCCGCGCCCGCCGAAGAGGCTGGTGCCACCGATGACGGCGGCCGCGATGGCGCTCATCAGCACGTTGCCGCTGCCCAGCGTCTTGTCCGCCGAGCCCTGCTGGGAGGCGATGAACAGGCCGCCGAGACCGGCCAGGCCGGCCGAGATCATGAAGACCGAGATGCGGACCCAGGCGACGTTGATGCCCGCGCGGCGGGCGGCCTCGATGCCACCGCCGACGGCGAAGATCTGCCGGCCGTAGGAGGTGCGGCGCAGCACGAAGTCGGTCAGCACGACGACGCCGAGCAGGATGACCAGCGGCAGCGGCAGGCCGCTGTCCTGGTTGAGGGTGTAGGCGCCGGCCAGGGCGAGCACCGCGAGGGCGCCGGTGCGCAGCGCTATCTCGCCGGTGGTGCGGGCGGGCAGTCCGGCGGTGGTGCGGCGGCGGGCGTCCAGGAGCTGGCCGCCGAGGAACAGCACGATCGCGAGGACGGCCGCCAGCCAGGCGAAGGCGATGTCGCCGTCGCCCAGGAAGTAGGTGTCCAGGTTGGCGACGACGCCGTCGTTGATGTTGTTGACGGTGCCGAGCTTGCCGAGGACGTAGTCCTGCAGACCGCTCCAGGCGAGCATGCCGGCCAGGGTGACGACGAAGGCGGGGACGCCGATCCTGGCGAAGAAGAAGCCGTGCAGGGCGCCCATGGCCACCGCCGCGACGAGGGCGAGCAGGATCGCCAGGCCCTCGTTGAGGCCCTGACGGACCGCCAGGACGGAGGTGATGGCCGAGGTGACGCCCGCGATGGAGCCCAGCGAGAGGTCGATCTCGCCGAGCAGCAGGACGAAGACGACACCGACGGCGATCAGGCCGGGACCGGCGATCCACTTGGTGATGTTGGTCAGGTTGTCGGCCTGGAGGAAGTGGCCGGTGACGCTCTGGAAGATGACCGCGATCAGGACCAGGCCGATGACGACGGGCAGCGAGCCGAGGTCCCCGCTCTTGATCTTGCGGCGGAACTCCTCCACGTAGCCCGCGACGCCGCCCTGGCGGACCAGCAGGCGCGGGTCGGCCACCGGTGTCGGGGCGTTGGTGGGGGTGGTCTGGCTGGTGCTCACTTCGCTTCCTCCGCGATACGTGCCTGACGCCGGGTGACGGCGTTGTCGGTGGCGCCGGTGATGGCGGAGATGATCTCCTCGGGCGAGGTGCCGGCGACCGGGAAGACCCCGTTGTTGCGGCCCAGGCGCAGGACGGCGACGGTGTCGGCGACCGCCCGTACGTCCGCCATGTTGTGGCTGATCAGGATCACGCCGAGGCCGCGCTGGCGCAGCCGCTCGACCAGGTCGAGGACCTGCGCGGTCTGCTCGACGCCGAGGGCCGCGGTCGGCTCGTCGAGGATCACGATCCTCGGGTCGCCGACGAGGGCGCGGGCGATCGCCACGACCTGGCGCTGGCCGCCGGAGAGCGCGGCGATCGGGATCCGCACGCTGGGGATCCGGATCGAGAGCGTGTCCAGCAGTTCCTTGGCGCGCCGCTCCATGGCGACCTCGTCCAGCGTGCCGAAGCGGCGCAGCTCGCGGCCCAGGAAGAGGTTGGCGACGACGTCGAGGTTGTCGCAGAGCGCGAGGTCCTGGTACACGGTGGCGATGCCGAGTGCCTGGGCCTCCTGGGGGCGGGTGACCCGGACCGGGCGCCCGTCCCAGGTGATCTCACCCTCGTCGATCGGGTGAACTCCTGCGATCGTCTTGACCAGGGTGGACTTGCCGGCGCCGTTGTCGCCGACCAGCGCGACGACTTCGCCGGCGTGGACGTCGAGGTCGACATCGGTGAGTGCCTGGACAGCGCCGAAGCGCTTGGAGACCGCGCGCAGCGCCAGTACGGGTGCGCCTGTCACGTGAACCATCTCCTGCGGGGTAGTGCGTGGGGTGGGGTGGGGTTCCTGCGGGCAGGAGGGCCGGCGCTCCCCGGGCGGTACGGGGAGCGCCGTGGCCTTCGAGCCCGGCGGGCGCGCTACTTGACGCCGGCGGTGGTGCAGGCGGCGGCGAAGTCCGCGGTGCAGATGTCGGCGGCCTTGTACAGGCCGTCGGCGATGACGGTGTCGTTGATGTTGGCCTTGGTGACGACCTTGGGCTCCAGCAGCTTGGCCGGGATGCCCTTGTCCGTGTCGCTGTCCACCGTGGACGGCGCCGCGGCCTTGAGGTCCTTGCCCTGCAGGAGGTTCACGGCCAGCTCGGCGGCGCTGTCGGCGAGCGGCTTGTAGGCCTTGTAGATGGTGTAGGCCTGGTCCCCGGCGACGATCCGCTGGACGGCGTCGAGGCCGGCGTCCTGACCGCCGACCGGGACGCTGACGCCCGCGGCCTTCAGCTGGGTGATGATGGCGCCCGCCATGCCGTCGTTGGCGGAGTAGACGGCCTGGAAGCCGTCCTTGCCCAGCTGGGTGATGGCGGCACCGGTCTTCTGGCCGGCGACGGTGGGCTTCCACTCGCCGGACTGCTCGTAGACCACCTTCTTGACCTTGCCGTCGAGCACCTTGTGCGCGCCCGACTTGAACTGCGCGGCGTTGGGGTCGGCCTCGTCACCGTTGATCATGATGATGTTGGCGTCGGCCGCCTTGGCGCCGAGCGCGTCGACCAGCGCCTGGCCCTGCAGCTCGCCGACCTTCTCGTTGTCGAAGGAGACGTAGGCCGAGACCGGGCCGGTGGCGAGCCGGTCGTAGGCGATGACCTTGACGCCCTTGCCGGCCGCCTCCTTCACCCAGGACTGGGTGGACTTGGCGTCGAAGGCGTCCAGGATGATCACCTTCACACCCTGGGCGATCAGGGTGTCGAACTGCTGCTTCTGCTTGGCGGCGCTGCCCTCGGCGTTGCTGTACTGCACCTTGCAGTCCGAGCAGAGCGCCTTGACCTTGGCCTCGATGAACGGCCGGTCGAAGGACTCGTAGCGGGTGGAGGAGGCGTTCTCGGGGAGCAGCAGGCCGATGGACTTGCTGTCCCCGGAGCTCGCGGAGTCCTTCTTGTCACTGCCGGCCTTGCCGCAGGCGGCCATCGAAAGGGCCATCGAGACCGCGGCGGTGCCAATGACGACGCGACGCATCGTTGCGTTCATGTGGGGAGTGCCTCCGTGACGGTGCCGCAGCGCTGCGGCGGGGTGGGAGGAGTTAATCCGTCTTCGGCATATGACGTCAATAAGTAAATCCAAGCCCTCACGATTCAGATCTTTTCGTTATCTTCGTGAACGCCTACTCGTCATTGAAGCTTGGAGGAACCTCCGAGTATCAATCTGGCAGGACATGACAGAACGGACATATGGTTTCGCTTCGACGTTCACCACCTGGTGCGAACGTGAGAATCGATCCGCGAATCCAAAGGGCCGGTCGCCGATCCCCTGACCGTTGCACTCTTGACAAGAACAGAGCAAAGTGCTTCGTGCGTTCAAGACTTAGATCAACAGGACGGAAGGCTTGAGGATCTGACGTTCCGTCGGCGGCGGCCGGGATCACCGTGCGGGCCCGCCGGCGCCCGAACGTGGTACAGGAGGGGCGGCCGCGGCGCACCCCCGGAACGCCGTGGACCCGCCGGACGTGATCGTCCGACGGGTCCACGGTGTTCGGGAACGTGCTCGTAGGGGGTGCCTACCGGCGGACGGCACCCACCACCCGGGGCCCGGGTCCGCCGGGGCCCCGCCCGCTCAGCCCCACCACTGCTCCGGCACGGCGGCCGCCTCCGGCGCACCGCCGGACCGCACCGCCTCCTCCCGCTCCCGGGGGCCGGCCGTCACCAGCAGCTCGCCCGGCCCGGCCTCGGCCACCCGGTAGCCGGACTCCCGGAGCACCGCGGCGACCGCCCCGGTCATCGCCGTACGGATGCCCTCGCCGGGCGGCGGCGCGGCGTCGCCCGGCCCGTCGGCGCCGTCCCCGCCGGGCTCGGCGCCCTGCCCGGCGTCCTGGTCCGCGCCCGGCGACCAGCCGACCAGCACGCCCTGGGGCAGTTCCGCGATCCGCAGGCCCGAGGGCCCCGAGGGGCCCCGCTCGGTGTCGAACCCGGCACGGGCCAGGGCCGCTGTCACGTCCTCGTAGAGTTCCCGGTGATCCACCATTGGCGCAGCGTAGGCCGGGGACCGCACCCTCCCCGCGCACGGCGCGCGCCGAAACGGTTCGGCTCCCCGGCAACAGCACCCGAGCGCACCATTCCCGGCCCGAAAGCGGCCGGTCAGCGGCACGCACACCCCCGGACGGGCCGACACGAGCGGCCGTCCGGGCCGATGGACGTGCACAGTCGGCCCCCTGCCGACAGCATGACAGAGTAAGCGCTCCATCACTTTGAGCAACGGGGCCAGCGGGTCGGCGGATCCGCGCGCCGGCGACCCCGGCGGCCCCGTATCGAGAGGTCCCATGATCACATCACTCCGCCGGCCGGCAGCTCCGCAGGCGGGCTCCCCGGACGGTACGCAGCGGACGCCGGGGAGCCCGTCGTGAGAGCCCACCACCAGTCGCGCCCGGGACCGGTCACCAGCACGCGCTCGGCGCCCGCGAACAAGGCCGAGGCCCTCGCCGACTGGGCCGACGGCCGGCTCGGCATCTACGCCCTGTCCAAGGCCAACCTGCGCAAGATCTTCCCGGACCACTGGTCCTTCATGCTCGGCGAGATCTGCTTGTACACCTTCATCATCATCATCCTGACCGGCGTCTGGCTGACCCTGTTCTTCCAGCCGTCGATGGCCGAGGTGACGTACGAGGGCTCGTACATCCCGCTCCGGGGCATCCGGATGTCCGAGGCGTACGCCTCGACGGTCGACATCAGCTTCGACATCCGCGGCGGTCTGCTGATCCGGCAGATCCACCACTGGTCGGCGATCGTGTTCGTCGCCGCGATGCTGGTGCACATGATGCGCGTCTTCTTCACCGGCGCGTTCCGCAAGCCGCGCGAGATCAACTGGATCTTCGGCGCGCTGCTGCTGTTCCTCGGCATGTTCGACGGCTTCATGGGCTACTCGCTGCCCGACGACCTGCTCTCCGGCACCGGCATCCGGTTCATGGAGGGCGCGGTGCTGGCCGTCCCGCTGGTCGGCACGTACCTGCAGTTCTTCATCTACGGCGGCCAGTTCCCGGGCTTCGTGATCGTGCCCCGGCTGTTCACCGTACACATCCTGCTGATCCCGGGGATCATGCTGGGCCTGCTGGTGGCCCATCTGATCCTGGTCTTCTACCACAAGCACACCCAGTTCTCCGGGCCCGGCCGCAAGGAGGAGAACGTCGTCGGCATGCCGCTGATGCCGGTCTACATGGCCAAGGCGGGCGGCTTCTTCTTCCTGGTGTTCGGCATCATCAGCGCGATGGCGGCGATCGCCACCGTCAACCCGATCTGGGCCTACGGCCCGTACCGGCCGGACCAGGTGTCCACGGACGCCCAGCCCGACTGGTACATGGGCTTCTCCGAGGGCCTGATCCGGATCATGCCGGGCTGGGAGATCGGCCTCTGGGGGCACACCCTCAACATGGGCGTCTTCGTGCCTCTGATGATCTTCCCACTGGTGCTCTTCGCCATCTGGACGTACCCGTTCCTGGAGGCCTGGGTCACCGGCGACCGGCGCGAGCACCACATCGCCGACCGCCCGCGCAACGCGCCCGTGCGGACCGGCTTCGGCGCCGCCTGGGTCAGCCTCTACGTGATCCTGCTGATCGGTGGCGGCAACGACCTCATCGCCACCCACTTCCACCTGTCGATCAACGCCATCACCAACGCGGTCCGGATCGGCTTCTTCGTCCTCCCGGTGGTGGTCTTCGTGATCACCAAGCGCTGGTGCCTGGGCCTCCAGCGGCGCGACAAGGAGAAGGTGCTGCACGGCCGCGAGACCGGCGTCATCAACCGGCTGCAGCACGGCGAGTTCGTCGAGGTGCACGCCCCGCTCCCGCAGGGGCGGCTGTACACGCTCACCTCGCACGAGCAGCCGCAGCCGATGGAGCTGCCGGCCGAGGTGGACGAGAACGGCGTGGTCCGCCGGGCCGGCCTGCTCACCCGCACCCGGGCCCAGCTCTCGCGCGGCTTCTTCGGCCGGGGCAGCCAGATCGCCAAGCCGACCGCGCAGGAGCACGAGGAGATCACCAGCGGCCACGGCCACCACTGACCTCCCGCGCCCCGCACGACCGGGCCCGCCACGCCGTCCAGCGCGTGGCGGGCCCGTCGCGTGCGGCCACCCCGCGGGCTCCGGCGCGCGGCCGCCGCCCCGGTCAGGCCCGCAGCGCGACCGGCACCACCGCGAGCAGGGCCGCGGCGAGCGCCACCGAGAGGCAGACGGCCGCCCAGCGCGCGCAGATCCGCCGGCACTCGCCGCGGTAGCGCGCGGCCAGCTGGCGGCACCGCTCCACGGCCCGGTCGACGACGTCCTCGGCGTAGCGCAACCGGTCGGCCGCGTAGGCCCGTTCGAGGTCCTCCCGTTCGGCGGGCGACAGCCAGGGGAACCGGCCCGCGAACGCCTGGGCGTCCCGCTCGGCCGCCGCCACCTCGGCCTCCCAGGCCAGATAGCCCTCCAGCCGGGCGATCTCCACCCGTGCGTCCACCCGGGGCCGGGCCGGCCCGCCGCCCTTGCCAGGCCGAGGGGTCCGCGCTCTCGGCGGGCGCTCTCTGCCACCCATGACCGCTCCTTGTCCAGCACCCGGGCACCGCGGCGAGCAGCACTGCGGCAGCGGCGCGCACCAGTCGATTGGGTCGGCCGAACGCTCCACCGGCCAGGACAGCAGCCGGCGGTCGATCGCACCGCAACCACGCAACTACTATCAGTGACCGACGGCGGCCCGCGGGACGACTCGCCGGATCCGGCCGCACCACGGGGCGCCCGCCCGGCCGCCCGCGCTGGGCCGATCGGTGCGACGGCGGCCCCACGGAACGCCCGCACGACCGGAGCGGCGGCCCGCCCGAGCACTCCCGCCCGCACCCCGAAAACCGGGTGGACACGCTCCGCACACAGGCATGTACGATCAGCGATCACGGCGGCGCTCTGCCCGACCGCCGGTCCGGCCTGCCCCGGCCCGCCGGGGTCCGAACCAGGAGGTCAGCCATGCCCGATGCCGGTCGGTTCAACGAGTTGGGCGAGCAGGGCTCGCAGGCGGTCATGGAGGCGGCCGCGGTGCTGGAGCGCGAGCTGTGCGCCGGGCTGACCGACGCCAAGGCCGCCGGCGACCGGCTGACCGGCGAACACCGCGTCGACCAGGAGGAGTTCGACCGCCTGGTGCGCCGGGTCTCGGAGAACACCCACCAGCTGATCGAGGCCGTCAGCAGCCGTCTGCTCGGCAGCACCACCGGCGACGCCGCCGACCAGACCCAGCGCCTCGCCGCCAACGCGCACGACGTCCTCGACCTGCTGCTCAACCTCGGCTCGCTGGCGCCGGCGCTCGCCAACCGGACCATGGAGAGCACCTTCGGGCCCCGGCAGAGCCCGGCCGAGCGCCCCGGCGGGGCCGACGGCCGGCACGGGTGACGACCACCGCCCGGCCGCTCGCCGGCGCCGCCTGCGGGGCGAGCCGGTACTCGCCCGGCAGGCGGCGGACGTGCTGGTGCCCCCTGCTCGTGGTGCAGTGGCCGGTGGCGTACCTGCTGCGGCCGGTCCGGCTCTGGGCGGCGCCGGCACCGATGGCGGCGCTGCTGTCGGTGGTCGCCGCGATCTCCACCATCAACCCGGGCACCTGAGCGTCAGGCGAAGGCCGAGGGCCGGCCGAGGGCGACCAGGCGGTGGTCCTTCGTCCCGACGTAGATCCGGCCCTTGTCGGTGGCCGGCACCGAGAACTTGCTGACCGTGCCGATCGGGAAGGAGCGGCGCAGCTTCAGCGTGCCGTCGACCGGGACGGGGTCGTAGGCGCGCAGTTCGCCGCCCTCGCCGTACTGGCCGGTGCCGGACCAGATCACCCAGACCAGGGCGGAGCCGGACCGGGTGCCGTCGGAGGTGACGACGGGTGAGCCGGACATCTTGAGGAAGTCCTCGGCGCTCGTGCCGGCGCTGGTCAGCCGCGGGTCGCCGGCCGCGGTGACGGAGTACTTGAGGGCGCGCAGCCTGCCGTAGTTCTCGACGGTGTAGACGTAGCCGCCGTCGCCGCCCCAGACCGCCGGGTGGCCCCAGACGCCGCCGTGCGGGCCGGTGATGCCGACGGCGCGGTCGGTGCCGCCGGGGCCCTGACCCATGCCGCCGAGGTCGTCCCGGTCGAGCAGGAAGATCCGGCCGTCCTTGCCGACCTGGACCAGCAGGCGGGGGTGGGCGGGGGTGCCGAAGTGGGCGGCGGGCAGGGCGACCGGGCCACCGGAGCCGAGGTCGGTGTCCCGCTTGTCGAGGGTCGCGTTGTTGCTGGGGCTGAAGAAGTCCTGCGGGGTGAAGCCGCCGTCGTCGTCGACGGCGAACCGGATCACCGACTCGCCGAGGCCGCCGGGCGGGCTGGAGCCGGGGCCCCGCGCGGGTGAGGCGCCGGCGCCCTGGCCGTTGGCGGTGGTGAGGAAGATCCGGCCGGGTCCGTCCGAGACCGGCCCGCTGCCGGCCATCCAGATGGAGGCCCGCTGGGTGTCGGAGCCGGCCACCGTCGACCAGAGGGTGAGCTTGCGGGTCCGGGTGTCGAGGCCGGCCAGGGTGCCGATGTAGTCGCCGATGCCGCAGAGCGAGCCGAAGCCGAGGTAGAGCCGCCCGTCGAGGAGCAGCAGTCCGGGCCGCTGGAGCGAGCGGTAGGCGTTGAACGGCTTGCCGGGCGCGTTCACCGGGTCCCCCTGGACGGTCACCGGCCAGCCGCTGCGCTCGGCACCGGTCTGCGCGTCCATGGCGTGCACGTAGTAGTGCGGGTGCCGGTCGTCCGGGCCGTCGTCGACCTTGCCGGTCAGGTAGACGGTGCCGGTGGCCGGGTCGTACACGGGGGTGGAGGTGGTGCCGACGTTGGGACCGGGGTCGGAGCAGCCGATCGCGGCGGAGCGCCAGGGGGCGCCCGTCGACCGGTGCCAGCGGACCCTCCCGGTGGCCGCGTCGACGCCGTAGACGTGGTTGGTCTCGGTGGCGACGACCACGGTCGGGCCGATGACCAGCGGCTGGGCGAACACCTGGCCGTCGAGCGGGGTGCTGAAGCGGATGCCGAAGTCGGAGGCGTCGACCTCGCCGGGGGCGAGCCCCGGTTCGGCCTGGTCCCAGGCGGTGCGTTCGGTGGTGCCGGAGACGGTCGTGACGTCCGCGTGGGCGACCGCTGCCGGAGCGAGCAGGGCGATGCCGGTGAGCAGGGCGGCCGCCCGGGCGTACGGTCTGTTGGTTCGGTTCATGGCGCCCATGCTTCGGCGGTGGCGGCACGGCCACCAGCGGGCGTGGTCCAGTCGGCGCACCCGGAGCGGCTCGGCCGCCGCCGAAGGCGGTCATTCGCCCGACGGCGGGGGCGCGGTGATCTATCGTCGTCGCTGCACGCGTCACGGGGCGCGCGACGACGGAGGGCGAGGCACGGTGCGGTTCGCAGTCATCGGCACAGGGACGGTCGGGCGGACGCTCGCGGACAAACTGGTGGCGCTCGGCCACGAGGTGACGCTGGGCTCCCGGAACAAGGACAACGAGACGGCCGTCGCCTGGGCGGAGCAGGCGGGGCCGAACGGGCGGCACGGGACCTTCGCCGACGCGGCGGGCTTCGGCGAGGTGGTGCTGAACGCCACCGGCGGGACGGTCGCGCTGGAGGCGCTCCGGGCGGCGGGCGCCGAGCGGCTGGCCGGGAAGCTGCTGGTGGACATCTCCAACCCGCTGGTCTTCTCCGCCGAGGGCGAGGTGACGCTGGATCCGGTGAACACCGACAGTGTGGGCGAGCGGATCCAGCGGGAGTTCCCGGAGGCCCGGGTGGTGAAGGCGCTCAACACCCTGACCGCGCCGCTGATGGTGGACCCGGGGCGGCTCCCGGGTGAGCACAACGTCTTCGTCGCCGGGAACGACGCGGGGGCGAAGGCCGAGACGGTCGCGCTGCTGGGCGAGTTCGGCTGGCCGGCGGAGTCGGTCGTCGACCTCGGGGACATCGCGGGCGCCCGGGCGATGGAGATGATGATGCCGTTCTGGCTCCGCCTGATGCGGGCCTACGGCACGGCCGAGTTCAACTACTCCATCAGGCGCGCCGGGTAGCGCGCCGGGAGGCCCGTGCCCCGTCCCCCCGGTCGCGGGGGGACGGGGCACGCCGCTACCGGGAGCCCGGTCCGGCTCCGGCGGGTACGCGCTTCTCGGGCGCGTCCTCGACCGGCTCCGGGGTGCCCCGGGCCGGCCGGGGAATCCGTACCCCGGCCGGGGCGACGGCGCCCGGGCCTGCCGGGGCAGCGGTACCGGCCACGCGGGCCGCCTCGGTGAGCGCCAGCAGGCGGTCCGCCTCGGCCTGGATGGCGTCCTTGTCACCGATCTCGGCGTCCGGCAGGGCGTCCGGCAGCAGGTCCTCGATCAGCCGCAGCGGCCGGTAGGCGAGGCCGAGCAGGCCCCAGACCGCCAGGACGGCGCCGACCACGACGAGCAGCAGGCCCGCGCCGCGCCCCGGGCCGGTGCCGAGCACCAGGCCGACGGAGTCGGCGAGCGCGCCGCCCGGCCGCATCAGCGGCTCGAAGACGTGGTCGGAGAGCGGCCCCGCGGTGAGGAAGCCGAGCGGCATCATCGACATCGCGAGCATCTGGTTGGTGGCCAGCACCCGGCCCTGGAGCTCCATCCCGACCTTGGTCTGGATCAGCGCCATCCAGTGCGAGTTGAGGATCATCAACGCCGCCCAGAGGCCGAAGAGCCCGCAGGCGGTGATGGCCGCCTGCGGCCGGCAGCCGGTGACGACGGCGGCCACGCCGACCAGCGAGGTGAAGCCGATCATGCCGACCGCGCGCCGCCTGGTGCCGCCCCACAGGGCCATCACCAGCGCGCCCGTCAGCGCGCCGACGCCGCCGACGGCGGTGATCACGCCCAGCTGCACGGCCGAGCCGCCGGCCAGCACCATCGGGGTGACCAGCACCGTCGCGACGGCGAACAGGTAGTTGAAGACCACGAAGAAGACCACCATCGCCACCAGGCTGTGCCGGCGCACGATGTAGCGCCAGCCGGTGACCACCTCGCGCAGCAGCGGCTCCTCCTGCCGGTCGAACAGCGCGTCCGGGAAGCGGACCAGCAGCAGGCAGGTGACCCCCGTCAGGAAGGTCGCCATGTCGAAGAGCACCACACCGTGCAGGCCGATCAGCGAGACCAGCACGCCGCCGGCCAGGACGGCCATCATGTCGCCCGCACCGGTGCCGAGTTGGGCGAGGCCGTTGGCCTGTCCGAGGTAGCGTTTGGGCACCAGCTGGGTGATCGCGGCCAGATAGGCCGGGCGTTGGAAGGCCGAGCAGACCGCCCCGACGCAGGCCACCAGATAGATGTGCCAGACCTCCAGGAGGTCGGCCCAGAGCAGGAGACCGAGCGAGAGCATCGCGGCCGCGGCCACCGTGTCCGTGACGATCATGATCTTGCGGCGGTCGATCCGGTCGGCCAGCGCGCCCGCGATCGGCAGCAGCAGCACGGCGGGCAGCACCGCCACCACCGAGATCATCGCGAAGTCGAAGGCCGAGCCGGTCTGCTGGTAGACCCAGACGCCGAGGGCGAAGGTGGAGAGGCTGGTGCCGATCATCGAGACGAACTGGCCGATCGCCACCTTGGCGAAGGTGCCGAGCTCGGCCCGGGCCGCCGGCCGCTTGGCCGCGACCTGCTCGGCCACCGCCCCGGTGGCGGTGAACTCGGTCAGCACCCGGGCGAGTTCACCGGCCTGGTGCTTGAGGAAGTAGTGCCCGGCCCGTGGGATGACGGCCAGGTCGACAGCCTCGCCGAAGTGCTCCCACTCGGCGTACCGCTCCTCGTACAGCTGGGTGGCGCGGTCCTTCTCGCCCACCACGCAGAGGATCGGCGCCGCGATCCGGGCCGGGCGGGCATCCCCGTACGCCTGGGTGTAGAAGTCCTCCGCCTGCCGGACGTCGTGGCGCAACGCCCGTACCAGGAAGTCCTGTTCCTCCTGGTCGTAGACGTCGGTGAAGCCGCCCATGGCGCGCAGGTAGTCGAGGTAGGAGCGGTTGGAGAGCATCCGGTCGCCGGGCAACCGCTTGGCCATCCACTCGGCGAACCGGCCGGGCAGCCGGGCCGCCGGGAAGGTCCCGCCGAGGGCGACGCCGCGCAGGTCGACGCCGGCCGCCTCCAGCCGGGAGCCGAGCGCGGTGGCGAGCGCACCGCCGAGGCAGTGGCCGTAGAGCAGCACCGGGCCCTCGATCCGCTCGGTGATCTGCTCGACCAGGTGGTCCGCCAGGGCGCCGAGTTCGACGAGCTCGTCGTCGGGCCTGCTCGGATCGTGCCCGGGCAGCTCGACGGCGTACAGCCGGTGGCCGGCCGGCAGCGCGTCCGCGAGCGGCTGGAATGTGATCGGACTGCCGCCGCCGTACGGCACGCAGACCACGCTCACCTCGGCGGGCGCCGTGCCGCGGGTCAGCCGGTGCAGCAGGGTGCGCGGTCCCTCGTCCCCGGTGCCGGCGGCCCGGGCGTCGAGCAGCGCGGCGAGTTCGCGGACGGTGGGGTGCTGGAACAGGTCGATCACCGAGAGGCCCCGGCCGATCAGGCGGACGGCGTGCACCGCGGAGAAGGAGTCGCCGCCGAGCGCGAAGAAGTCGTCCGCCGGGCCGGGTTCGTCGACGGCCAGCACGGTGCGGTAGGCGGCGGCCACCTCGTGCTCGGTGGCGGAGGACAACGCGCCCCCGCCCTCGGCCGGGCGGGCGGCGGCCGGCTCGGGCAGCGCGGCCCGGTCGACCTTGCCGTTGGCGTTCAGCGGCAGGGCGTCCAGCACGACCAGGGCGGCGGGCACCATGTAGTCCGGCAGCCGGGTGCGCAGCGCGGCGCGCAGGGCGGCCGGGTCGGGGGCGGCCGCCGGGTGGGCGGGCACCAGGTAGCCGACGAGGGTGCGGGCGGCGCCCTCGCCGCGCGCCACGACCACGGCCTCGCGCACCTCGGGGCGGCCGGTGAGTTCGGCCTCCACCTCGCCGATCTCGACCCGGAAGCCGCGGATCTTCACCTGGTGGTCGATCCGGCCGAGGAACTCGACGGCGCCGTCCTCCCGGCGGCGGACCAGGTCTCCGGTGCGGTAGCTCCGGCGGCCGTCGACCCGGACGAACCGCTCGGCGGTGAGGTCGTCCCGGCCGAGGTAGCCGCGGGCCACGCCGGCGCCGGAGACGTACAGCTCGCCGGGGACGCCGATCGGCACCGGGCGCCGCCGGGCGTCCAGGACGTGGGCGCCGACGTTGCCGAACGGCAGGCCGAGCGGCGCGGTGGCGGCGTCCCCGAGGTCGGCCGGGACGGCGGCGCCGAGCATCGACACCGTGGTCTCGGTCGGGCCGTAGTGGTTGTGCAGCAGCAGGTCCGGGCGGGCGGCCCGGATCCGGGCCACCAGGTCGGGCCGCAGGGCCTCGCCGGCGCAGATCAGCAGCCGGCCGGGGAGGATCCCGGCGAGCCCGGCGCCGTGGGCCGCGAGGCCCTCCAGGTGGCTGGGGACGAGCTTCATCGCGTCGATCCGGTGGACGGCCGTGTAGGCCGCGAAGGCGTCCGGATCGGTGGCCTGGTCACGGGTGAGCAGGTGCAGGCAGCCGCCGCCGGTGAGCGCGCCGAACACGTTGGTGGTGCCGAGGTCGGCGGCGAAGGTGGAGACCAGGGCCCAGTCCCAGCCCCGCTGGTCGCCGCCGATCCGCTCGCGCAGCCCGTGCAGGTAGTTGCGGACGTTGCGGTGCTCGACGGCGACGCCCTTGGGCGCCCCGGTGGAGCCGGAGGTGAAGATCAGATAGCAGAGGTTCTCCGGGCCGGCCCCGGCCTCGGGGGCCGGGCACGGCGCCACCGGGGCGTCCAGCGGCTCCGGGACGACGACCGGGGTGCCGGCCACCCGGCCGGCCAGGTCGTCGGTGGTGACCACGGCGGCGGCCCCGGCGGCGGCCAGCAGCGCCCGGATCCGCTCGTCCGGGTAGACCGGGTCGAGCGGCAGGTAGGCGCCGCCGGCCTTGAGGATGCCGAGCATGCCGACGACCAGCGCGGCCGAGCGCTCGACCAGCAGCCCGACCGGACGGTCCGGACCGACCCCGAGCGCGCGCAGCCGGTGGGCCAACGCGTTGGCGCGGTTGTCCAGTTCGGCGTAGTCGAGGACGCCGTCGGCGCCCCGGACGGCGGGCGCGCCGGGGGTGCGGCGGGCCTGCTCCTCGACCAGGCCGTGCAGGGTGGCTCCGAGGTCCCAGTCGCGCGGGGCGCCGTCCCACTCGGCCAGCCGGCGCTGCTCGGAGGGGGTGAGCAGCGGCAGCTCGGCGAGCGGCCGGTCGGGGGCCTCGGCCATCGCGTCGAGCACGGTGCTGAGATGGCCGAAGACCCGTCGTACGGTCGGCTCGTCGTACAGCTCGGCGCGCCAGACCAGGTCGGCGCAGAGCTCTCCGCCGTGGTCGACGACGGCGACCGAGAGGTCGAACTTCGCGGTGTCGGTGCCGATCGGCCGCCAGTCGGCGCGCAGCCCGGGCAGGTCGAGGTCGGCCCGGTCCTGGTTGTGGACGTTGAGCATGACCTGGAAGAGCGGGGTGTGGGCGAGTTCGCGTTCCAGGCCGAGGGAGTCGACCAGCCGCTCGAACGGCAGGTCCTGGTGGCCGAAGGCGCCCAGGGTGCCTTCGCGGACCCGCGCCAGCAACTGCCGGACGCTCGGGTCGCCGGAGAGATCGGTGCGCATCGCCAGGGTGTTGACGAAGCAGCCGACCAGCGGCTCCGTCTCGCTGCGGGTGCGCCCGGCGACCGGCGTGCCGACCACGACGTCCTGCGCGCCGGTGTAGCGGGACAGCACGGTCTGCAGGGCGGCGAGCAGCACCATGTAGACGGTGCCACCGGTCTGCTCGGCGAGCGCCCGGATGCGGCGGGTGCGCTCGGCGCCGAACTCGACGGTGATCCGCCGGCCGTCGGTGCCGGCCACCGCGGGACGCGGGCGGTCGGTGGGCACGGTGACGGTGGCGGTGGCGCCGCGCAGGCGCTCCTGCCACCAGGCCTGCTGGCGGGCCAGCTCGTCGGCCAGCTCGGTCTGCTGCCAGTACGCCACGTCGGCGTACTGGAGGGGCAGCGGCTCGAAGGCCGGTGCGCGGCCCTCCCGGCGGGTGCCGTAGGCGGTGGCGAGGTCGGCGAAGAACACGCCGATCGACCAGCCGTCGGCGGCGATGTGGTGCAGCACCAGGCTCAGCACCGCGCCCTCGGCGGTGCGCAGCAGGGTGGCCCGGACCGGCAGGTCCGCCGCGAGGTCGAACGGGCGGCGGGCGTCCTCCTCCAGCCGGGCGTCCACCTCGTCGGCGGGGAGGTCGGCGGTGGCGAGGATCAGCGGGGCGGCGGTCAGCGGCCGCGGCCGGACCTCGCCGTCGACGGTCGGGTAGACGGTGCGCAGCACCTCGTGCCGGTCGAGGACGTCGGTGAGCGCGGCGGCCAGTGCGGCGGTGTCCGGCTCGCCGGTGAGGTGGAGGGCGAGCGGGATGTGGTAGGCCGCGCTGTCCGGCTCGTACTGGGCGAGGAACCACATCCGGCGCTGGGCCGAGGAGAGCGGGGCCGGGGTGCCCTCGGGGCGGGGCGCGATGCCCCGGCGGGCGGGCTCGGCGGTGCCGGCGTCCCGGGCGGCCTTCGCGGCCTTGGCCGCGGCGAGCCGACGGCGGAGCAGCTCCTGGCGTCTCGCCTCCCGGTCCGGCCGGTCGCCGGTGGTGTGCTGGTCGCTCATACCGTCTCCCCCGTCAGTGCGCCGATGCCGTCCTCGGCGCCCAAGCCGTCCATGCCGTCCATGCCGTCGATCTCGTCGAGCAGTCGCTCCTCTATGCGGCGGGCCATCGCGGCCAGGGTGCGGGACTCGAAGACGCTGCGCAGCGGCAGGTCGATCTCGAAGGTGTCGCGGACCCGGGCGGCCATGCGGGTGGCGAGCAGCGAGTGGCCGCCGAGCGAGAAGAAGTCGTCGTGCCGGGAGACCCGCTCGACGCCGAGGACCTCCTGCCAGAGGTCGGCCAGCAGTTCCTCGCAGTCGCCCTCCGGCGGGGCACCGGCACCGCCGGAGGGCGGCACCGGCAGCGCGGCCCGGTCGACCTTGCCGCTGGGGGTCAGCGGCAGCCGGTCGAGCAGGACGAGCGCGGCGGGCACCATGTAGTCGGGCAGCCGGGCGCCGAGCGCGGTGCGCAGCGCGTCCTCCCCGACGGTGCCGTCGGTGACGGCGTACCCGGCGAGGACGGGACCGGCCGGGCCGTCGGCCAGCCGGGCGGCGCCGGCGGTGACACCGGGGACGGCGGTCAGCGCGGCCTCGATCTCGCCGAGTTCGATCCGGAAGCCGCGCAGCTTGACCTGGGCGTCGGTGCGGCCGTGGTACTCCAGCCGGCCGTCCGCCCGGCGGCAGGCGAGGTCGCCGGTGCGGTACATCGGCGCGCCCCCGGGGCGGCCGGGCTCGGGGACGAACCGCTCGGCGGTGAGGTCCGGGCGGCCGTGGTAGCCGAGCGCGACACCGTCGCCGGCGATGCAGAGCTCGCCGATGCCGTTGACCGGGACGGGCCGCCCGGCCGTGTCGAGCAGGTGCAGCCGGGTGTTGGCGACGGGCGCGCCGAGCGCCACCACTCCTCCGTGGGCGACGAGTTCGGGCGTGACCCGCTGGATGGTGGACCAGACGGTGGTCTCGGTGGGGCCGTAGAGGTTCCAGAGCGCGCCGGTGCGCTTCAGCAGGGCCTCGGCGAGGTCTGCGGTGAGCGCCTCGCCGCCGCAGAGCGCGGTCAGCCCGGGTCTGCCCGGCCAGTCGGCCTCCAGCAGCAGCCGCCAGGTGGCCGGGGTCGCCTGGAGGTGGGTGACCGCGCGCCGCTCCAGCCAGTCGGCCAGCGCACGGCCGTCGGTGGCGGTGGCGCGGTCGGCGATCTCCACCCGGGCGCCGGTGACCAGGGGCAGCCACAGCTCCAGGCCGGCGATGTCGAAGGTCACGGTGGTGACGGCGGCCATCACGTCGCTCGCGGTGAGGCCGGGTTCGCGGCCCATCGAGGTGAGGAAGTTGACGATCGCGCGGTGCGGGACGGCCACGCCCTTGGGCGTGCCGGTGGAGCCGGAGGTGTAGAGCAGGTAGGCGCGGTCCTCCGGCCCGACCGGGACGGCCGGCAGCTCCGGTGCGGCGGCCGCCTGCGGGCCGTCGACCAGGACGACGGTCCGCCCGTCGAGCAGCGCGTCCCCGGCGGTGGACCGTTCGGCGACCAGCAGGGTGACACCGGCGTCGTCGAGCACCGCCCGGTTGCGGGCGAGCGGCTGGTCGATGTCGAGCGGCAGGTAGGCGGCGCCGCTGCGCAGCACGCCGAGCAGGGCGGCGGGCAGCAGCCGGCCGCGCCGGACGGCGACCGCCACCAGGGTGCCGGGGCCGGCCTCGTGCCCGGCCAGCAGATGGGCCAGCCGGCCCGCGGTGGCGTCGAGTCCGGCGTAGTCGAGGACGCCGTCGTCGGCGGAGACGGCCACCGCCTCCGGGGTGCGGGCGGCCTGGGCGGCGACCAGCTCGTGCAGACGGAGGTCGGGCAGCGCCGCCGCCGGGCCCTCGGCGGGCTCCACGGCGTCCGGCCCGGTGGCCGGGAGCATCGCCAGCTCGCCGAGCGGGCGGTCCGGTTCGGCGACGGCGGCGGCCAGCAGGGCCACCAGGTGGTCCAGCGCGGCCCGGACGGACCGCTCGTCGTAGCGCGAGGTGCGGTACTCGGCGGAGAGCAGCGGGCCCTCGGCCGGGAACTCCAGGAACAGCGACAGGTCGGTCTTGGCCGTGCCGTTGCACACCTCGGCGACGAACTGCAGGCTGAGGCCGGGGAGTTCGAGGCCGGCCACCGGGTGGTTCTGGACCGCGAGCAGGACCTGGGCGATCGGGGAGGCGGTCAGCCCGGCGGAGCCGCCGACCCGGCGGACGTGCTCCAGGAACGGGTAGCCGCTGTGCTCGGCGGCCTCCAGCACCACCGGACGCACGCGCGCGACCAGTTGGCGGAAGGTGTCGGTGCCGGCCGCGTCGAAGCGGAGCGCGACGGTGTTGATCAGCGAGCCGAGCACCTGCTCCAGCTCGGGCACCGGACGGACCGCGAACGGGCTGAGCACCGCGAGGTCCGTGCGGCCGCTGTAGCGGTGCAGCACGCCGCCGAGCGCGGCCAGCACGGCCATGTAGAGGCTGGCGCCCTCCTGCGCGGCCCAGCGCTCGGTGGCCCGGATCAGCTCGGTGTCGAGCCGGCGGGCGATCCGGCGGCCGGCGGTGTCGTACGGGTTGGGGTGCGGGCGGTCGCCGGGCAGGTGCTGGTCGGCGTCGAGGCCGAACAGCCCGTCGCCCCAGCGCAGCGCACCGTCGCGGGCGGCCGCGTGGGCGCGCTCCTCCCAGCGGGCGATGTCGGAGAACTGCAGCTGAGGCTCGGCGAGTTCCCCGCCCTGGTAGGCGCGGCCGAGTTCGGCCAGCAGCAGCCCGGCGGCCCAGCCGTCCATCGCGGCGTGGTGGACGGTGATCAGCAGCTCGTGCCGGTCGGTCCCGGTGCGCAGGGCGAGGGCGCGCAGCAGCTGCCCCCCGGCGAGGTCCAGCGCCCGGGCGGCCTCGGCGCGCAGCGCGGCGTCCAGCTCCTCCTCACCGGCGCCGGCGAGGTCGAGCAGCGGCACGTCGACGGGGTACGGCGGGCGGATCTCCGCGGTCACCTCGCCGTCGCGGTCGGCGAACGCGGTGCGCAGCACCTCGTGCCGGCGGACCACCTCGCTCAGCGCCCGGCCGAGGGCGGACCGGTCCAGGGTGCCGACGGCGCGGAAGCGCAGCGGCACGTTGTAGAGCGGACTGCCGGGCTCCAGCGACTCGTGCAGCCAGAGCTCGCGCTGGAAGCCGGTGGGGCGGGCGGGCAGCGCGGCCTCCCGCACGGGCGGGGCGACGGACGGACGGCCGCCGCCCCCCTTGGCGACCCGGACGGCGAGCGCGGCGACGGTCGGCGCGGCGAAGAACTCGGCCAGCGGGACGCGGGTGCCGTAGGCGCGCTCGATCCGGGCGAGCAGTCCGGCGGCGAGCAGCGAGTGCCCGCCGAGGTCGAGGAAGACGTCGTGCACGCCGACCCGCGGGACGCCGAGCAGTTGCTGCCAGAGCTCGGCGATCCCGGTCTCGACCGGGGTGCGGGGCGCGACGAACAGCTCCTGGTCGCCCCGGCTCCGGGCGACCGGCGGGAGCGCCCTGCGGTCGGTCTTGCCGTTGGGGGTCAGCGGCAGCCGCGCCAGCACGCCGACGGCCAGCGGCACCATGTAGCCGGGCAGCGCCGCGGCGCAGTGCGCGCGCAGCTCGGCCGCGGTGGGGTCGGCGACGCCGGGCCCGGGCTGGACGAAGGCGGCGAGGTAGTCGCCGGCCTCGTCCCGCTGGACCACGGCGGCGGCGGCCTCGACGGCGGGGTGGGTCGCGAGCACCGCCTCGATCTCGCCCAGCTCGACGCGGAAGCCGCGTACCTTCACCTGGTGGTCGACCCGGCCGTGGTACTCCAGCTCCCCGCCCGGCAGGCGGCGCACCAGGTCCCCGGTGCGGTAGCAGCGCTCGCCGTCGACGGTGACGAAGCGCTCCTCGGTGAGGTCCGGGCGGCCGTGGTAGCCGCGGGCGAGGCCCTCGCCGGAGAGGTACAGCTCACCGATGCCGCCGTCCGGTACGGCGCTCCGCCGTTCGTCGAGCACGTGGCCGGTGGTGCCGGGCAGCGGGCGGCCGATCAGCGGCTCCTCACTGCCGCCCCGGTCGACCAGCGACCAGGTGGAGTAGACGGTGTCCTCGGTGGGCCCGTAGAGGTTGTAGACCCGCTCGACCCGCGGTTCGCCGTAGACCTGGTCGGCCAGCCGGCGCGGCAGCGCCTCGCCCGCCAGGTTGACCACGCGGACGCCGCCCGGCAGGCCCCTGCCGCCGGGAAGGGCGCCACCGCGCAGCAGCGCCGCCATGGCGCTCGGCACGGTGTTGACCAGGGTCACCTCGTCGCGGGCCGGCAGCTCGGGCAGGGCGAGGACGTTCTCCGCCACCACGACCGTGCCGCCGACGGCGAGCGGGAAGAACAGCTCGTAGACCGAGATGTCGAAGCAGACCGAGGTGCCGAACAGCACCCCCGCGACGTCGGCCGGCCCGTAGGTCCGGGCGGCCCAGCGGAGCATCGCGTTGACGCCCCGCTGGGTGACCGCGACGCCCTTGGGCCGGCCGGTGGAGCCGGAGGTGTAGAGGACGTAGGCGAGGGAGTCGGCGCCGCCGCCCGGGGCGAGCGGTGCGCGGGGGCTCTCGGCGTCGGTGTACAGCAGGGTCGCGCCGGCGCCGGCCAGCAGGTGCTCGTGGGCGCGGTCGGTGAGGACCACGGGCGCCTGCGCGTCGCCGATCACCAGCTCCAGCCGGTCCCGCGGGTAGGCCGGGTCGAGCGGCACGTAGGCGCCGCCGGCCCGCAGGACCGCCAGCAGGGCGATCACGAGGTCCGCCGTGCGCGGCAGGCAGACCGCCACCAGGGTTTCGGCGCGTACTCCTGCGGCGGCCAGGCGGCCGGCCATCGCGTCGACGGCGGCGGCCAGCTCGCGGTAGGTCAGCCGCCGGTCGCCGTCGATCACCGCCGTCGCCCCGGGTGTCCGGCCGACCTGTGCGTCGACCAGATCGGCCAGCGAGGCCGTCGGGTCCGGTGGAGCCAGTGGAGGAAGTCCCGTCGAACTCATCAACTCTCCTGAGGGATGGCCCTGCGCCGACTTGTGGTCGGCTGGAAATGGGCGGTGTGCCCTCGGAGATGGTGGGGTAACGGTCTCCGGATGACCAGCACATCTCCATCACTCGTTCGATATGCCGGAAAGATCACCTGCCCATCACCACGGAGCGGTACGAGTACGTGACGGTTCGTCGACGATTCCTACCGGCTGCCGAAGCCCGTGACATCCGCGCGCGGTGCCGATACGGTCTCCCCAGTAGCCGACGGGGCATCAGCTCCGGGGCGGCAAAGGGCCTTCGACCTCGGATGTCTTGACCTGAACCCGTCATTTCGGTGCCTGAAGCAGCGTCAGCCGACCGCCCCCGAAGGCTCACGACCCCCTCGTCGGCGCCCGCCGTACGCGGCCGGCCGCACCACCGCCGCGCGACCGCGCGATCCGGCCCGCCTTCACGCGGTACGCACATGTCCGCAGCGGGTCCGCCCCTTCGCCCGGATTCCGGCGGATCGGGGCGGCCCGGCCCCGTCCAGACACCCGGCCCGGCACCCGACCGGCGCCCGCCCCTTCACCCGGCCCGGCGCCCGGGTGCAGGGCCGGGGCGGCGGCGGCCCCGCGAGGGGTGAGAATGGACGCCATGTCCCGACGCCGCTCCGCGCCCCGCGCCGCCACCCCCGCACCCCGCCTGCTGCCCTCCTCGCCCTGCCCCTGCGGCCTGTCCGCCGCGTACGGCGACTGCTGCGGCCGCTACCACCGGGGCTTGGCCGCCGCGCCGACCGCCGAGGCGCTGATGCGCTCGCGCTTCAGCGCCTTCGCCGCCCACGACGAGGCGTACCTGCTCCGTTCCTGGCACCCCGACACCCGGCCGGACGCGATCGACGTCGATCCCACGCTGCGCTGGACCGGGCTGGAGGTGCTCTCCGCCACCGACGGCGGCCGCTTCCACGCCGAGGGCACCGTCGCCTTCCGCGCCCACTACACCGAGGGCCGCGACCAGGGGATCCTGACCGAGCACAGCCGCTTCGTCCGGTACGAGGGCGCCTGGGTGTACCTGGACGCCCTCTCGGTGGACTGACCGGCCCCCGGACCGGGCCGGACCGGACCGGGCCGGGCCGGGCCGGGCCGCCGTCGGCTCCCCGGCGGCGGCTACAGGTAGTCGTCCAGCCGGGCGAGGGCGAAGCCCTGCGCGGTGACGTCGTTCACGACCTTGCGGAGCAGGTCGGGCATGGTGCCCGGCCACAGGTCGGTGCCCCGGAAGTGGGTGAGGATGATGTCCCCCGCGTGCAGCCGCTGGTCGTCGTAGCGGTACTCCATGTGGTCGGGGAAGGCCTCCTCGTTCCAGAGCGGCACCGCCTCGATGCCGCAGGAGGCGGCGGCCCGCAGGGTGTCGTCGTTGTACTCGCCGTACGGGGGCCGGAACAGCCGGGGCCGGGTGCCGATCTGCCCCTCCAGCTGGTCCTGCTGGCGGCAGATCTCGTCCCGCTGCACGTCGTAGCCGAGCACCTTGAGGTTGCGGTGGTTGATGGTGTGGTTGTTCACCGCGTCGCCCTGGGCGGCGAGGTCGCGGAAGTAGCCGTAGTCGGCGCGCGCGAGGTAGTCGGCGACGAAGGTGCTGAGCGGGATTCCGAGCTCCGCCGCCATCCGGGAGAACTCCGGGTCCTTCTCCGCGCCGTCGTCGACGGTCAGGAAGACGATCTTCTCGTCGGTCGGGACGCGGTACACCACCGGCGGCCGCCCGTCCTGGAGCCGCACCCCCTGCACCGGCTTCAGCTCCGGCTTGGACACCGGTGGCCGCGGCGCCCGCAGCGGCAGCCGGTCCACCCCCCAGCGCCGCGCGGTCTCCAGCGCCTCGCGGACGGCCGTCTCCCGGCGCGCCACCGCCTCGCTGCTGGTCTCCTCCTCCGCCCGGGCCAGGCCGGGCAGCGCCAGCGGCACGGCCGGCGGCCGAGGTCCGCCCCGCTCGGCGGTGGAGGTGGCGGCCGGGTCGGCCGGGGCGGGGGCGGCGCTCAGACCGGCCCGCGAGGACGGCGCCTGGTGTCCGGTCGGCGCGGCGCAGCCGGCGATCACCGCCGCCAGGCAGACCGCCGCCACGAGGCCGGTTCCGGCTCGGCGACTCCCCCTCAACCCTCCATTAATACGATGATCTGATGGTGTGTCCATGGAGCACTGCTCCCCCGCCACGCCCACCGGCCAATCCCACCGTCACCCACCCGGCGCAACACCGGTCCGCGCAGGTCACCGGGCCGTCCAGCCCGGATAACCGTTCGCGCCGGACACCGTCCGACGCCGATAATCCGGCGCATGACCACCACCACCCCGCGCACGAACGACCGCTGGGCCATCGAACGGGCCGATGTGAACTCCGAGGAGGCGCAGGCACTGCTGCGCGCGTACTACATCGACGTCGCCAACCGGTACTACCGGCTGCACCTGGGCCGGGACGGCACGCCCGAGGAGATCGAGACCGGCCTGGCCGACTCCCCCAGCGACGACCTCGCGGAGCCGACCGGCCTCTTCCTGCTCGGCCGCCTCGGCGGGGCCGCGCAGGCCTGCGCCGGCCTGCGGGTGCTCGACGACCGCACGGTGGAGCTGACCAGGGTCTTCGTCCGGCACGCGGCCCGCGGCACCGGCGGCGGCGGGCTCCTGCTCGCCGCCGTGGACGAGGGCGCCCGAGCGCTCGGCGCCGAGCGCGTCGTGCTCGACACCCGGCTCGACCTCGTCGAGGCCCGGGCGCTCTACACCCGGCACGGGTACCGCGAGATCCCGGCGTACACCAGCGGGGCGTACGCCGAGGTCTGGTACGGCAAGGACCTCACCGAGCAGCGGGGGTAAGGCGGTTGACGCCGGTCGCGCCCCACCGGCCGGCGGGGCGGGGGCTGGAGGGAGCAGCACGCGCGGCGGCCCCGAAGTCCAGCCCGGGCGGCGCATCCACACCGGAGATTCGTCGCGCCCCGCGGCTCGCGCGGGGCGACGGCTCGCGGCGAGGGGGCTCGGCGGGGCGGTTTCCCGTCCCCAGCTCCCGCCCCCGCCCAGGAGTCGCGTGGCGGGCGGGGGTGAGAGCATGAAGAACGGCCGCCGGACCTGGCCAGGTACTCCGACGGCCGTGGCCCCGTCCGTCAGGGGGCGGAGCACTTCGAACGCTATGACAGTCCGCAGCCACTCGGCTACCGCGGTGGGCCGTCCGGGGGATGCCGCGTGTCGCGCGGCCTCCCGGACCGTCCGACCGATCCGCTACGATCCGTGCTCGAAAGGTCGCCCTGCGGCACCGGCGGACCTCGCCGCCGCACTCCGGGACACGACACGAAAGCGGTGATCACCCTGGCCAGGCCGCGCTCCAGCCTCGTCATCGCCCTGGCACTCGCGACGGCGGTGCTCGGCGCCGCGGTGCCGCCCGGCGCGGCCGCGGCGGACGCTCCGGTCGCCGGCGTCGGTGACCCGGTCTTCCCCCAGCTCGGGAACGCCGGCTACGACGTGCAGGGCTACGACCTCGACCTCCGCTACCGCCCCGACAGCCGCACCGTCGACGGCACCGCCGCGCTGACGGCGCGGGCGCTCACCGCCCTGCCCAGCCTGGAGCTGGACGCGCTCGGCCTGGACGTGCACGCCGTCCGGGTCGACGGCCGGCCGGCCGCGTTCCGCGCGCACGACGAGAAGCTGACCGTCGTCCCGGCCCGTCCGGTGCGCCGCGACGCCACGCTCCGGGTGACGGTCGACTACTCGGCCGACCCCGCCGCGAAGCTGCCGCACACCGGCTGGGTCCCCACCCCCGACGGCTTCGCGGTGGCCGGTCAGCCGGACGGCGCGCACACCGTGTTCCCGTGCAACGACCACCCGAGCGACAAGGCCCGCTTCACCGTCGCCGTCACCGCGCCGGACGCCCTGTACGGGGTGGCCAACGGCCGGCTCACGACGACCGAGCGGCGCGACGGCGGGCAGACCACCCGCCGGTACGTCTCGCGCGAGCCGATGGCCACCGAGCTGGTGCAGGTGTCGGTCGGCGACTACACGGTGCGCGAGCGCACCGGCCCGGGCGGGCTGCCGCTGCGGGACGTCGTCCCGACCGCGCGCGCCGCCGATCTGGAGCCCGCCCTCGCGCTCACCCCGGGCCAGCTGGCCTGGGCCGAGCAGCACCTCGGGGCCTTCCCGTTCGAGACGTACGGGCTGCTGCCCGCCAACACCGACGACCCGGCGGCCTTCGGCTTCACCGGGCTGGAGACGCAGACCCTCACCCTCTACAAGCCGAACTTCCTGCGCCAGCCCGAGCCCCTGATCGGCTCGCACATGATGCACGAGCTGGTGCACTCGTGGTTCGGCGACAGCGTCTCGCCGCGCACCTGGGCGGACCTCTGGCTGAACGAGGGCCACGCCGACTTCTACGGCCTGATGTACCGCTACGAGCGCGGCTGGCCGGACTCGGGCGGCTTCGCCACCCTCACCGACCGGATGCGCGACGTGTACGCCAAGGGCGACCAGTGGCGCCACGACTCCGGGCCGGTCGCCTCGCCGACCGCCGCCGACCTCTTCGACAGCCAGCGGTACACCGGCGGGGCCCTGGTGCTGTTCGCCCTGCGCGAGCGGGTCGGGGCGGCCGCCTTCGACCGGATCGAGCGGACGTTCCTCCGCCGGCACCGGGACGGCACGGCCACCACCGCGGACTACATCCGGACCGCCTCGGAGGTGTCCGGCCAGGACCTCACCGCCTTCCTCACCGAGTGGCTCTACGGCGACCGGACCCCGGCCATGCCGGGCCACCCGGACTGGACCGTCACGCCGGTCACGCCGACCGACCGCGCGGCCGACCGGTCCGCCCCGGCGCCGCGTGGCAGCGGGACGCTCTGAGCCGGCTCCCCTCCGGGGTGCCGGCCCCACCCGGTGCGGCGGGCCCCTCCCCGCCTCCCGGCCGGCCACCGTCGCCACGGCCCCGCCGTACGCCGGAGCGCGCCGGTCCGGTGCGCTCGGGCGCCCATCGCGCGCCCTGTACGACGGGGGTCCGCGGGCGCATCGTGGTCACACGGCCCGCCCGCCGCCCGGCCGAGTTCCGGCCGGCTCGCGGGCCGTCCAAGGTCCGCGCGACGGACGGCCCCGCCGGCCCGCTCCGGACGATGCCGAGGCCCCGCCCACGACGCCCGGCGGGGGCCGCGGCGCCGGTCCGCGACGCACTGCTGGAAAATGTGCCCTTCCGGCAGGCAACCCGTTCGACCTCCCATCGCGTTCAGCAGCCGTGAGTAGGACGACGACGGCACGGCCACCACGGCCGGCGATGACGGCGGGAACGACGGGAGCACCATGGCGGGGGCGGCACGATGAGGGATGCGACACCGGACTTCGAGGAGTTCGTCGCCGCCCGCAGCCCGCGCCTGCTGCGGATGGCCTGGCTGCTGACCGGCGATCCGCACCTCGCCGAGGACCTGCTGCAGACGGCGCTCGCCAAGGTCTGGCCCCGGTGGGAGAAGATCGCGATCGACCGGCCGGAGGCGTACGTCCGGCGGGTGCTGGTGAACTCGCACGTCTCCTGGTGGCGGCGCCGCTGGCACGGGGAACTGCCGCACGGCGAACTGCCGGAGCAGCCCGTGACCTCGGACCCGTTCGAGGAGCTGGTGGTCGGCGAGGTGGTGGCCGCCGCCGTCCGGGCACTCCCGCCGCGGCAGCGCGCGGTGGTCGTGCTGCGGTACTTCGAGGACCTGAGCGTCGAGGAGACCGCCGAGGCACTCGGCTGTACCACGGGCACGGTCAAGAGCCAGACGCACCGGGCGCTGCAGGCCCTGCGCGGCAAGATGCCCACCCGGGAGCTGCTGCTGGAGGGGGGACGCCGTGACCTGGTCTGACCCCGACCGCCCCGACCGCCGGCCCGGACACCCCGGGTTCGGACACCCCGGCTTCGGCGACCCCGTGCTCGGCGCCCCCGACGGGCTCTCGATGGCGGACGCCGAGGTGGAGGACGAGCTGCGCGTGCTGCTGCAGCGGGCCGCCCCGCACCTGCCCGCGCCCGCCGACCGGATGGACCGGATCCGCGAACTCGCCGCCCGCAACCGCCGCCGGCGCCGGGCGGCCGGGCTCGGGGCCGGGCTGACCGGGGGCCTGCTCGCCGCCGCGCTGGCCGCCGCCCCGGCCATCGCCCCCGCGCCGACGCACACCGCCCTGCGCCCCTCGGCGGGCGGACCGGCCGCCGACGCACCCGGGAACGGGGCCCCGTCGCCGAGCCTGCCACCGGAGGGCGCGAGCCCGGCGCCGAGCGTCGCCCCGAGCTCCCTGCCCGTCGCCGAGGACGACTGGCAGGCCGTCCGGTACCCGGAACTCAACAGTGTGATCATCCGGGTGCCGCCGGGCTGGTCCACCCTGGTCGTGCGCTCCCCCGACGCGCTGCGCGCGACCGGGTACACGGCCAGCCAACCGCTGGCGGGCGGGCCCGAGTGCGCACCCGAGCCGGGCTACTGCACGCCCCTCACCGCCCTGGCGACCGACGGCGCACTCGTCAGCATGACCCTGCTCAGGGACCCGGCCTACCTCGGGAAGATCGCGGGGACGGGGACCACGATGGCCGTGCAGGACTCCACGATCGACAAGGAGTGCAGCCTCCGCGGCGGCACCAGCCAGCTCACCGGGTACCGGGCGATCGCCCTGGGCGACGCGGTGGCGGTGGTCGAGCTGACCGCCTGCCTGAACCACGCGTCCACCCGGACCCTGGGCCTGGTCCAGAAGATCGTCGACTCCGTCCGGATCACCGGCGGCGCCTCGGGGGTCGCCGACGGCAGCCTGGTCGACTGAACCCGCCCGGCCCCGCTCCGCCCACCCGCATCCCGAAGGCGGTCCCACCATGGCCCTGCCCCGTCGCACCCTCGTCGGCCTGATGCTGCTCCTGCTGGGCTGCGCGCCCGCCACCGCGGGCTCGGCGGCCGCCCCGTCCGCGCCGCCGCGGCCCGGACCCCCGGCGACCCGGGACGCGGCCGAGCCCCCTCCCCGGTGCACCCGGCGCCGCCGGCACCCCGCGAACCGGCCCCGGCGGGCCTGCCGGGCCGCCGGGCCGGCCCCCGACCGGGGCGGCTCACCGCGGCGGCCCGGCAGGCCCTGGTGGTGACCGGAAAGCCGCCGCCGGGCGAGGGATCCCGCTGACGGCCGCCCGCCCCTCGACGTCCTCGGCGGCGGGCCGGACATCCGTCCTCCGACGGCGGCGGGACCGCGGGTCGCGGGCGGCAGACCGCCCCGGGCCCGGCCGGGGTGACCGGCCGGGCCCGGGGCGGACGGTGGTCAGTAGCGCAGCACGGCGGCGATCCGGTCGCGGCCGGCGAGCTCGCCGGAGGGGACGAACTGCACCTTGGCGCCGGTGTCCAGGGCGCGCTCGACGATCTCGTCGACCATGTCGTCGCGGACGTCCGGCTCGTCGGCGGTGGTGGGCACCAGGTGGCTGTCCGTGACCCGCACCGGCTCCCAGTAGTCCTCCTCGACCGCCAGCAGCGCGGCCCGGCCCTCGTTCACGTTCTGCCAGACCTCGTCGATGCCGGCGGCCAGCGCCTTGACGCTCTGGGCCGAGTCGAGCCGCGCGTGGAGTTCGGCGACGGCCTGCTGCTCCTGCTTCGCGACGATGGGGCGGACGGCCTCCGCGACGGCGGCGGCCGAGGCGTGCCCCAGGCCGCCGCGCGGCACCTGGGCGGCGGCCCGCTTCACGGCGGTGCCGACCTCGTCCAGCAGGGCGAGCGCGGCGGCCTCGCCGAGCACGTACAGCGGGCGCGCGTCGGCCTCCAGGACCGCGGCCAGCGCGGTGTCCGCGTCCCGCAGGAAGCGCCTGGTCTCCTCGTCGCGGAAGGTGCTCGGCACGTCGCCGATCCGCTCCTTGCGCTCGACGTCCCAGTCCGGGCCGACCTGGTCCAGGGGGAAGGCGCCCGCCGTGTGCTCGGCCAGCCGCGCCGCCGTACCGCCGAACAGCGCGACCCGGTCGGCGGCGACCGTCAGCACCCAGTACGGCGCGCCGGCCGCGTAGGCGGAGACGAGGTTGCGGGTCAGGAAGGTCTCGGAGAACACCACCCGGGCGGCGACGCTCCGGGGCAGCGACCAGACCTGGTGCTCACCGGGCGCCACGAAGATCGCCAGACCGTCCTCGGCGTGCACCAGGTCGATCTCCCGCAGGGCCCGGTCCAACTGCTCCACCACGTCCAGCCGGTCCGCCCGGGACACGGCCTCGTCCGCGTGCAGCCGGTTCTTGGCCTCCGCGATCAGATTGCGCAGGCGCACCGGGTCCTGGGCGTTGTCGGGCTCGCTTCGGTGGGTGGGCAGCAGGATGGAGACGGCCGGGTAGCGCCGGGGGCGGCGCAGTTCGGCGAGGACGGCAGGCGTGAGCTCGGCTGCGTGCATCGGATGCCCTTCTTGTCGCGGTTGCCTCGACATGCTCGGCAGAATCAGATTCTCTTATGGTTTGCCAGCTTTGCCGGATTTGCCTCTCCACCCCTCCCCATCCAAACCCGCTCCTATGCCCGCCGCCACCGAAAAGGTGTCCGTATCCACGGTGGGACCGGGCGCACCGGACCCAGCGGGAGGCCCGCCCCCGCCCACGGAAGATCCGCCGCTCAGCTGAGACGCGATCAGAACCTCCTGATCGTCGGATAGTTGTGTCGCACGGCGGGCTCAGCCCCTACGCTGAGCGCTGCCGCACATCGAGGCCGAGGGGGAGTCACAGGTGGGGGACGTCATCACGGTGGATCTCGGCGGGGGCGCGCTCGTCCACGCCGAGGTGACGGCGCTGGAGCCCGCGACGGCGCCGGTACCGGCTCCCGCGGCCGGGACGGGGACGGGGGCGGGCGGTGACGCCGGGGTCCGGGACGCCGCCGGGCGGGCGCTCGCCGAGTTGCCGCTGCGGCTGGACGCGGTCGGCGGGGTGTTGCGCGACATCGGACGCTGGGCCTCCGACAGCGTCGCGGACGCGGGCCCGGCGATGCCGGACGCGCTGGAGGTCGAGTTCGGGCTCAAACTGGCCGTGAAGTCCGGGAAGCTGATCGGCGTGGTGGCCGAGGCCGGGGGCGAGGCCTCGTTCACCGTCCGGATGAGCTGGGACACGGCGCGGGTCTCGGCGGCCCGGGCGGCGCGACGCGACGTCGCCCACCCGGGTGCGGGCGACGGCGCGGACGGCGGGCAGGGCGGGGCGGGTGGTGCGGACGGCGGAGCGGACACCGGGCCGCCCCGAGCCGGAGCCCCGGCCGGACCGCGGGTGAGCGACCTCCGGTGACGGACCGCCGGCCGCCCGGGGTGGCGGCCACGCGGGCGGCCGCCGTCGAGGTTTTCGACGACTCGGGCTTCCTGGGCAGCGGATTCGTCCTCTCCCCGACCATGGTGCTGACCGCCGCCCACGTGGCGCGTCGCGGCCGCGCCGGGCTGGGCGTGCGGGGCGCGTGCGGACGGGCCGGCGCGGCCCGTCCCGGCCGGCTCTTCCCCACCGAACCGGGAGACGGCAGGTTCCACGCCTTCCCGGATCTCGCCCTGCTCGACCTCGACCGGACGGTGGCGGCGGTGCCGCTCCTCCTCGACGCCGGGCGCCCGCCGGAGGCCGGAACGGCGGTACTGGTGAGCGGGTTCTCCACCCACACTCCGGTCCCCGGGGTCCACTGCGACTCCCTGCTGCTGACGGTGGCCGGCCCGGCGGCGGGCTATCTGCGGCTGACCGGGGACGAGGTGCGGGACGGGTTCAGTGGCGGCATGGTCGTCCGGCTGGACTCCGGCGCGGTGTGCGGGGTGCTGAAGGGCAGTCGGGACTTCGACGGGGTGCGCGGTGGCTGGTTCACACCGCTGTCGGCCCTCGCGGCCGCCTTGCCGGTGATCGACCCGCTGCGGCACGCACTGACCGCCGGGGCCGAGGCGGCGCAGCAGGCCGGATCGACAGCGGGTGCCGGCCCGACAGCGAGTGCCAGTGCGGCAGAGCATGCCAATCCGGCAGAGCATGCCACCAGGGCACCACATGCCAGCTCGGCACGGCCTGCCGGACCGGCTCGACCAGCCCGGGTGGCAGGCAGTGCCGTTTCGTCAGGTCGTGCTGTTCCGTCGGGCCGAGGCGTCCCGCCAGGCCATGCAGCTTTGGCAGAGCAAGCCACTCCGGCAGAACGTGCCACTCCGGCACACCGTGCCGGCGCTATTCCCGGGGCCCGGGAGCTCGTGCCCCTCCTCCTGGCCGTGCCCGACCTGGACGACCCCGACTTCCGGCGTCAGGTGCTGCGCGCGGCCGGGGAACAGCTCGGTCCGTCGGAGCCCCTGCGGGTCGCCCACCGGTCGCAGGCCGTCGACCACCTGATGGAGCTGGTCCAGGCGTGCGCGAGCCATCGTGATCCGGCGACGGCGCTGGCCGCCGTACTGGACGCGCTGGACTTCCTGCGACCGGGCCTCGCCGCCGTCGACGAGCTCCGCACCCTCGCGGACCTCCCGCAGGCCGGCTCCGGCGGCCCGGCCGGAGACGGGTTCCCCGGTCCCCGCGCCGCCGGACCGGGAGGCTGTCCGTGGTAGACCGCCGGGGCCTGCTCGCCCGTCTGGGCGAGCGGCTGCGGCCCGCCGATCCCGGCGCCGGCGACGCGGCCGGCCATGCGAACGACGGGCCGACCGACTGCGGGCCATGGCCGGCCGAGGCGGACCGGCAGCTGTGCGAAGTCCTCGCCGAGGTCCCCGGCATCGGCGACCCGGCGTTCCGTGAGCGCACCCTCGACGAGCTCGGCCACCGGCTCTCCCCGCCCGGCGCCTTCGCCGTCCCCTTCAGCGCCCTCGTCACCGACCACCTCCAGGAGGTGGTCCGCGGCTGCCGCCGCTGGCACGACCCGGCCCAGGCCCTCGTCCACCTCGCCGACGTCCTGCGCTTCCAGCGCGGGGGCACGGCCGCCGTCGGCTGGCTCACCGCGACCGTCGAGGCGATCACGGCGCCCGGTCTGCTGGCCCCGGCCACGCAGCTCGCCGTGCTGCGCGTCCTCCGGACGCTGCGACCGACGCCGGGCCCGGCCGTCGTCCAGCGCCTGGTCGAGGCCGCCTGCACCCCCGGCGAGACCCACCCGGTGCGGAGCCGGGACGGCCTGCCCGAAGCGGTGACCCGCCTCAACCAGGCCCGTCTCGACCAGACCCGCCTCCAGCAGCCTCACCTCCCGCAGGCCCACCTCAACCAGGCCCGCCCCGACTGGCCGTCGGGACCGGCGGCCCCCGAACCACCGGGCGACCGGCAGCCGCCCCCGCTGCTGCTGCGCTTCCTGGCCGGGCTCGCCGAGGAGACCACCGGCCCCGAATCCGCCGCCCTGGCCGACCTGGTGAAGCAGCAGGCCCACGACCTCGGCATCGCGGAGGCCGACCTGGCCCGCTCCGCCCAGGCCACCGCCGCCCACGGCGACGGCCCGGCCGAGCAGCACCACCCGCTGGTCCTGCAGATCGTCCTGGACGACGTCTCCCCGATCGGCTCGGACGCCGAGCCCGTCTACTCCTTCGAGGCCCTGCTGTACGACACCGCGCAACAGCCGTGGCGGCTCGTGTCCAAACACGCCTCGGACGACCGGATCCCCCAGTCCGCCCTGCGCGGCAGCGGCAGCCGGCACCTGACGACCTGGCGGGAGCTGGCCGCGGCGGCGGCGAACGCCGAGGGCCTGCGGGTGGAGTTTCTGCTGCCGTGGTCCCTCCTCAGCCACCCCGCCGAGCTGTGGCCGATGGACGAGGACGACTACCCGGTCGGCATGCACTTCCCGGTGGTGGTCCGCTCGCTGGACCGGATCCGGTCGACGCTCTGGCACCCGGCCTGGAAGAGCAAGTGGCGCGCCCTGGAGGCGACCATGGACGGCGACCCACTGGGGACCGTCGCCGACCTGCCGGGCTGGCTCGCGTTCGCCGAGGACCTCGCGCCGCTCGACGCCGAGGCCGCCGGTCGCACCCTGCGGCTCGGCAGCCGGCCGGGGGACGTCCGGCGCTGGCTCGACGAGCGGCCGCAGACCGCGATCCTGGCGCTGTCCTTCCCGTACGCCTACCACCCGAAGCAGCGGGCCGCCTCCTACCGCGCCGTCAAGGACGCCCTCCGGGAGGGCATCCCGGTGATGGTCTGGCGGCGGGACGCCGGCAGCTCCATCGAGTTGCACGAGCTCCTGGGCGAACTGACGACCGGTCGCCTGACGGGCCTGGCGGCGCACGTCCACCGCCGTCGCCGGGCCGCCGCCGAGGACGACCCCGCCGACCTCGGTCACCACCTCACGCTGCTCTGGGACGAGCCGGGCCAGGCCGCCTGGCTGGCGCCGTCGCCGTTCAGCGCCCCCGCGCACAGCACCGCCCGTGAGCCGGACCCCGCCCCCGGCGCCCCGCCCGGTCCGCTGCCCCACCCCGGCCGCGGGCCGGCCCAGCAGGAAGGACAACCCGCGTGACGACCCCGTTCGAGGGCGACGCCCAAGCAGTCCCCGCGCCGCGCCCGGCCCCCCGCCGGCCGGACGGGCCGGCGCCGGACTGGTGGCTCTACCGCAGCGCCGGCCACCCGCACGACGGGATCCGGGCCCTCCCGGACGCCCCGCCGTGGCGCTCCTTCCGCCGCGACGGCGAGGACCGCTCCGGCCTGCCCACTCCCCCGGAGATGTCCGAGGCGGTCGCCGTCCGCAAGCTCGGCCGCGACCACCGGGCCGCCGCCTACCAGGCCGACGAGAAGGAGATTCACCTCGTCAACATGGCCCTCCACCTACGCCGTCCGCTGCTGGTCACCGGACCACCCGGGGTGGGCAAGTCCACCCTGGCGTACAGCGTCGCGCACGAGCTGCGCCTCGGTCCGGTGCTGCACTGGCCGGTCACCAGCCGCTCGACGCTCCAGGAGGGCCAGTACCACTACGACGCGATCGGCCGGCTCCAGGACACCGGCCTGCGCCCCCTCGGCCGCCCGGGCGCCGGCGGCGGCAACCGTACCGGTGCGGCGGGCGGGGAGGAGCGTTCGGCCCCGGGGATCGGCCCCTACCTGCGGCTCGGCCCGCTCGGCACCGCGCTGCTGCCCTGGGACCGGCCCCGCGTCCTGCTCGTCGACGAGATCGACAAGGCGGACCTGGACCTTCCCAACGACCTGCTGACCGTCTTCGAGGAGGGCGAGTTCGTCATCCCCGAGCTCAGCCGGCTCGACGACGAGGACGCCCGGGTGATGACCGGCGACGACGACGGCTGGGCGTCGCTGCGCCGGGGCCGGGTGCGCTGCACCGAGTTCCCACTGGTGATCCTCACCAGCAACGAGGAGCGGGACTTCCCCGCCGCCTTCCTGCGGCGGTGCCTGCGCCTGGAGATCCCCCGCCCGAGTCCGGACAAGCTCGCCCGGATGGTCGCCGCGCACCTCTCCGGCCCGGGGGCCGCCGTCCCCGCCGAGGTCCGCGAGCGACTGATCGCCCGGTTCCTGGCCAAGCAGCAGGAGGAGGGCGCCGACCTCGCCAACGACCAGTTGCTCAACGCCCTGCTGATGGCCTCCCGCGGCCTGTGGGACGACGACGGCGGCCGGGACCTGCTCGACACCCACCTGCTGCGCTCGCTCGGGGAGCGGTGACACCCGGTGTCCACGGCCCCCGTGCCCGAGGAGCTGCTGCGCCAGCTCGGCCGTCTGCTCACCGGGGACGGGACCGAGCCCGAGGGCAGCACCGACCCGCGCGACCTGGCCGACGTGCTCTGGCTCGCCCACGTCTGCGGGCTGCGCCCGGACACCGCGGCCGAACCGGCCCGGGTCCGGCTGCCACCGCTGCCCGTGGTCGACGAGGAGGAGAACGAGCAGGCCGCGGCCGCCTGGGGAGCCGCGCTGCGCGCCGCGGTCGACCGGGCCGCCCGGGACCAGGACGAGGGCGACCCCGACGGCGCCGCACGCCGCACGCCCGCCCCCGACCGCGGCGCCCGGTCACCGGCCGCCGCCGGGCCGCACCCGCCCGGGCCACCGTCGCCACCGACCGGGCCGCCCGGCGTCGTCCCGCTCCACCTGCCTCCCGTACCGGACACCGGCCGCACCGGGGACCGTCCGGCGATCGGCGTCCGCAGCCCCGCCAGGCCCGCGCTGGCCGACACCCTGGCGCTCTCCCGCGCCCTGCGCCCGCTGCGCCGCACCGTGCGCTCGCCGCACGACCGGGTGCTGGACGAGTCCGCCACCGTGGCGGTCTCCGGCCGCGCCGGCCTGGTGCTGCCGGTCTGGCAGGGCGCCCCGGAGCGGTGGCTGGACGCGGACCTGGTGGTGGACTGCGGCCCGACCATGGCCGTCTGGTCCACGCTGGCGGACGAACTGGCCGCGCTGCTGCGCCGCCACGGCGCCTTCCGGCGGGTGCGCGCCTGGTCCCTGCACGACCACACCGGCGTACCCGTCCTGACGCCGCGCCACCACCGCGTGCCCACCGCACCCGCGCGGTCCGCCGCCCGCCATTGCGCCGGCCCGGGCCTGGGCCTGACCCCCGACCCGCGCGGCCGGCGGATCGTGCTGCTGCTGACGGACGGGGTCGGCCCGCTCTGGCACGGCCGGACGCTGCCCGCCGCGATGCACGACTGGAGCCGTCACGCACCGGTCACCGTGCTCCAGGTCCTGCCGCGCCGGCACTGGCACCGCACCGCCCTGCACCCCGTTCCGGCCCGGGCCCGGGTCCGGCCGGGTGAGCGGCCGGCCGTGCTGTTCACCGCCGACGACCCGTGGAGCGAGCCCACCGGACCGACCGGACCCGACGGCCGGTCCGGGCCCGGCACCGCCTGGGCCACGGTCCTGGAGCTGCGCGCCGACTGGCTGGCGCCCTGGTCCCGGATGATCTCCGGCCGGGCCCCCGACTGGACGCCGGTCCTGGCCGTCCCCCTGGACGGCCGTCCGGCCCGCCCGGGGGGCCTGCGGCCCTTCGGACCGCCCCCTCCCCCCACCCACCGGCCGCCCGGTGACGAGACCCCGGCCGACCTGCTCGCCCGGTTCCGCCGGGAGGCCTCCCCCACCGCGTACGAGCTGGCCGGGTTCCTGGCCGCCGCGCCGCTCAGCCTGCCGGTGATGCGCCACGTCCAGCAGGCCATGCTCGCCGGTTCCTCGGCGGCGCACCTGGCCGAGGTCCACCTCTCCGGCCTGCTGGAGCGGCGCTCGCCCCACGTCCCGGGGGAGGACCCGGAGGCGGTGCTCTACGACTTCCGCCCCGGGGTCCGCAGCGGTCTGCTGTCCACGCTGACCAGGGGCGAGTCCGCCGAGGTGCTCCGGGTGCTGGCCGGGGTGTCCCATTCGGTCGCCAGCACCTTCGGCACGCTCGACTTCCGCGCGCTGGCGGCGCTCGCCGCCGCGGCCCCGGCCGGGGCCGCGGCGCTGCCCGCGCAGAGCGTCCCGTTCGCCGAGGTGGCGGTCGAGGTCCTGCGCGGCCTGGGCGGCGCGGACGGCGCGCTGGCCGACCGGCTCGCCGTCCGCCTGCCGTCGAATGCCCGGACGGCCGCCGCGACCGGGGCGGCGCCCCCGGCCCGGCAGCCGACCGAACGTCCGCCCGCCGTCCTCCTGTCCGACGACGGCACGCTCCGGACCGGGCCGGAGACGACGGCGCGCCGCCGCTGGTGGCGACGCGGCACGGCGGCGCCGGACCTCGCCACGGCGGCCGGGGACCGGTTGCCCGCAAGGGCCGCCGGACCGACCTGGAGCAACCTGCCGCAGAGCCGCCCCGACATGACCGGCCGGGAGCGCGAACTCGTCGAGGTCGAACGGATCCTGCACCCCGGGAGCAGTGCCGCCGGGGCCCGGTCCGCCGGTCACCCCACCGCCGAGCGCTCGCTCTGCGTCGTCCAGGGCCCGCCCGGGACCCGCAAGACCTCGCTCGCCCTCGCCTACGCCCATCTGCACCGGGAGTCCTACTCGCTGGTCTGGTGGGTGGACGGCAGCACCCACGAGCGGCTCGCGCAGTCCTTCGCCGAACTCGCGGCCCTGCACGGCCTCGCGGCCACCGCCGGCGACGGCCCGGCGGACGGCTCGGAGCCGAACCGGCGGCTCGTCGAGCACCCCGGCTGGCTGATCGTCATCGACGACCTCGGCGGGGAGATGCCCGAGCAGGAGCGCTGGATGGCCGGCTACTCGCCCCGCACCCTGGTCGGCGGCCACTGGCCGCCCGACGGCTACGGCAGCGTGCTGATCACCACCGGTGTCGAGAGCTCCGACCGCCGGGCCCTCGAAGGCCATCTCCTGCCCCTCGGGGGCGGCGTCCGGCGCCGCTCCGGACCGGCCGGCCCCGCCGCCGATCCCGAGGACGACCTGGCGGCGCTGCCCGGCCTGCTCGCCCAGGCCTCCGAGACCACGGTCGTCCGGGCCGCCAACCCGGGCGCGCCCGGCGCCCGTCCCGAACCGACCGTGCCGTACCACGTGCTGCTCGACCGGCTCTCCGAGGTCGACGGGCGGGCCATGGCCGTCCTCTCGATCTGCGCCTTCCTCGCTCCCCGCGGCCTCAGCCTCGAACTGATCACCCAGGGGCTGCGGGCCGCCGCCGACGACCCCGGCACCGGCGCCGCCCCCCTCCAGGGACGCCTGCCGACCGAGGTGCTGACCCAGCTCTCCGCCGACCGGCTGCTGCGCATCGCGCCCGACAGCCGCACCGGTTCGATCGCCATCCACGGCCACGAGCAGCTGCAGCGGACCGTCCGCGCCCGGATGTCGCCCGTGCGGCGACGCGGTTGGGCACGCGCGGCCCTGCGGGCCGTGCTGGCCTGCTTCCCGCCCGACCCGACGTCACCGCAGCACTGGGCGACCTGCACCGCGCTGCTGCCGCACGCCCACACCGTCGTCCAGCGTGCCGACGACTACGCCGCCGACACCGCCGACCGCTCGAAGCTGCTGCACCGACTGGCCCGGTTCCGCGTGCGGCAGGGCGACCTCGTCGCCGCCGAGGCCTATCTCGGCTACCAGGAGTCCCTGCGCCGGCGGCACGGACCGCTCGGGGAGGAGGAAGTGGACGCGATGCTGCTGCTCGCCGAGGTGCTCCGGGCCGGTGCCCAGTACGACCAGGCCAAGCTCCGGACCGGCCGGGCACTGGCCGACCTCGCCGGGCAGCCCGCCGGGGCCGCCACCGCCCGGCTGACCGTCCGCGCCCACCGGCTGGCCGCCGGGATCTGCCGGGACCTCGGTGACCCGGCCGGGTCCCTGCGGGAACTCCGGTCCGCCGCCCGGGCCCTCGGCCCGCGCGGCGGCGCGGACCGCTCCCCCAAGGAGGTCGCGGCGCCCGTGTCCGCTGCCGACCGCGAGCTGGCCCTGACCGGCGTGGCGATCGACCGCGAGCTGGCCCTGACCGAGCTGGAGGCCGGCCGGCTCGACCGGGCCGCGGACCACCTGGAACAGGCCTGGACCGAGCTGCTGCGCCTCGGCTCCTACCTGCCCCGGGTGGCCGCCGTCCTGGAGGTCACGATCCGCCAGGACCGCGCGCGGCTGTCCCTGCTCCAGGGCCACCCGAGCCTGGCCGCCTGCGAGTTGCTCGCCCAGAGCCTGCGCAAGGCCGGCGCCGACCGGGACGTGGAGTCGCTCGACCTCGTCATGGGGGCCAGCGAGACCCTGGTCGACACCATGCGCGAGTACTTCGAGCAGTTGGAGATCCCCGGGGCGGGCCTGCCGGGCAGCTACCAGGGCCTGCGCACCCGTCAACTCGACTCGGTGTCCGCCATCGGCGAGGCGGTGCTGACCTACCGCCGCGGCCGGGCGGAGCAGCAGCCGCACCGGCTGGCCACCGCGCTGGACGTGTCCGGCATGCTGCTCGCGGCGCGCGGCCGGCACGGCGGCGCGCGGCGGGCCCTGGCCGAGGCGGCGGAGCTGCACCGACGGGTGCACGGCCACGACCACCCCGCGTGGGCGGAGAACCGGTGGCGGCTGGGCCGGGTGGTGGCGGCCGCCGGACAGGACGCGCGGGCCCGCGGGCTGTTCGTCGAGGCACGGGCGGTGCTGGCCGCCCGGCTCGGCCCGGAGCACCCCCGGCTGGTACCGATCGACGCCGCGCTCGCCCGGCTCGGCCCCCGCCCGCGTGACGAGGACGGGTGAAGCCGGCGGCCCGGCCGTAACCCGGGTGGCGCAGTGTCGTTGGGCGGGGCATGAAGAAGCGCAGCTTGCTCGCCGTCGCCTCGCTCGCCGTGGGTGTCGTGGCCTCCCTCACCGCTCCCAGCGCGCACGCGGGCGCGATCGGCGGCCAGGGGGACCTGTCCGGCCCGCTCCAGCAGGGCGGCACGCTGAACGCCGCGCCCGCCGCCCTGCCGGGGCAGGTCGGCGACGCCGGCGGGGTGCTCGGCGAGGCCACCGGTCACGTGACCGGTCAGGCGGACGGCCTGATCGGCCTGCCGTCCTGACGCCGGTAGCGGCCGGCCCGGCGGTACCGGCGCTCGGTGGTCAGCCGAGCGGGGCGCCGAGGTCCTGGGTCCAGTAGGAGCCGCCGGGCCCGGTGGTCACGCCGATGCCCACGTCCTTGAAGCCGCAGTCCAGCATGTTCGACTGGTGGATCCCGCCGTCCATCCAACGGGAGACCACGGTGGCTGGGGCGGTCGGGCCCCGGTCGAGGTTCTCGCCCCACTGGGACCAGCGGTAGCCGGCCGCCGACAGCCGGGCGTCCGCGCGGGCGCCGTCGGGGTTGACGTGGTCGAAGTAGCTCCGGGCCACCATGTCGTCCGAGTGCTTCTGCGCCGCCGCGTGCAGCTTGGGGTCGATCCGCAGCGGGGCGCAGCCGACCTTGGCACGCTCGGCGTTGACGAGGTCGACCAGCTGGCGCTCCGGGCTGGGCGGCGTGGCCGGGCGCGCGGTCACCGGGGACGGCGGCGCGGTGACGGCCACCGGCGGCTCGGTGGGTGTCGAGGTCGGCGTCGGCGGGGCCGCCGGGGTCTCGGTGACGGGCGGTTCCGGTACGGACTGCACGGGTATCGCGGGCACCGGCAGGCTGTCGGGCAGGGTGTCGGGCGCGGCGCTCGGGGTGGTCGGTTCGGGCGCGGCGTGCTCGGGTCGCGGATGCGGCCAGACCAGGGCGAGGGTCGCCACGGCCAGCACCGCCGCCGTACCGCCCGCGACGGCCGTCCGACGCCGGATCGGGCCGAACCGGCCCTGCGCTCCCCCCGGTCCGGACGCTCCCCCGGAGCCCGTGGCACCGCCCCCCGGCCCGCCGGCGGAGCCCGGCGGCGGGGTGGAGCCGGCCGCGGCGGCCGCGGCCTGGAGCTGCAGCCCGGTGGGCGAGTCCAGCGGGATCGGCACCAGCGCCAGGCCGGCCAGCAGGCCCTCGGCGGGGAAGAGGTCCCGGCCGAGCCCGTCGCAGCCGGCGCAGCCGCGGATGTGCCGGGCGATGCGCTTGCGCCACACCGAGTCCGGGGTGCCGTCCCAGCCCGCCGTCAGCTCGACCAGCTCCGCGCAGCGCGGGTAGGCGGTGAGCGCGCGGACCACCACCCGGCCCGCCTCCAGCTGCTTCTTCATCCGCTGGACCCGGACCGCGGTGTGCTGCGGCGTCAGGTCGAGCGCCTCGGCGAGTTCGGCCCGGCTGAGTTCACCGCAGGCCTCCAGCCACCAGAGCGCGAGCAGCTCCCGGTCGTCCGGGTCCAGCCAGCGGGTGGCCTCGGCGACCTCGCGGCGCTGGCCGGACAGCCCAAGCCGCAGGATGGTGAGGTCGGTGAAGTCGGCCCGCGGGTCGGCGAGCTCCCAGGCCTCGTCGAGGCCGCCGACGGTGCTCTGCTGCTGGCCGGTGAAGCGCCGGCGGACCTGGTTCATGGTGATCGCGACCAGCCAGGAGCGGAAGGATTCGGGGTCGCGCAGCCCGTCCAGGCCGTCCAGCGCCCGGATCATGGTCTCCTGGGCCACGTCGTCGACGTCGGCGTGGCCGTTCAACGCACGGCCGGCGACGTTGTAGACCAGCGGCAACCAGGCGGCGACCAGCGCCTCCTGGGCCTGCCGGTCGCCGGACTGGGCCGCCAGCACCAGGGTCGTCCCGGTCCTGCTCTGCACGTCAACGTTCATGGGTACGCACTCCGTCTTGCCGTCATCCGTCCGCCGTTGCCTCCTGGGAGACCTCGGGGAAGTGCTCAGATAACAACAATTCGCGCGGATTCGGAAACGGGGGTTCGAGCGGGGGCCGGAGATCAGGACGGGGAGGCGAAGACCTGGGTCCACCAGGGGCCGCCGGAGCCGGTCTTCACACCGACGCCGATCTGCTTGAAGGAGCAGTTCAGGATGTTGGCGCGGTGGCCGGGGCTGTTCATCCAGGCGTCCATCACGGCCGCCGGGTCCTTCTGACCGCGGGCGATGTTCTCGCCCCAGCTGCTCCAGCGGTAGCCGGTCGCCTCGATCCGGTAGTCCGCGTGCCGACCCTCGGGGCTGGCGTGGTCGAAGTAGTTGCGGGCCGCCATGTCCTCGCTGTGGCCCTGGGCGGCGGTGGCCAGCCGGGAGTCGGCGGTGAGCGGTCCGCACCCGTTCTGGGCGCGCTGGGCGTTGACCAGGTCCACGACCTGCTGGGCGTACTGGGCCGCGGTGCCACCCGCGGGGGCGCCGCTCGCGGGGGCCGCGGTGGTCCGGGGCGGCGTCGCGGCCGCGCTCGTCGAGGCCTTCGGGGCGGTGCCGGCGCTCGCGGTGGAGGTCGGCTTGGCGGTCGCCGAGGCCGTGGCCGGGGCGGACGCGGTCGGCGCGGCGGCACCGGCCGAGGGGCTCTGGCCCGCGGCGGCCGAGTCGGACGGCGCCGGGGTCGCGGTGGCGGCGTGGGCCGGGTCGGCGGCGGAAGGGCTGTCGGTGGGCGAGGGCTTCAGCGCCGGGTCGATGACACCGGACCCGGGGATCTGGATCCCGTTGTGGTCCCCGGCCTCCGCCGCGATCTGCGGGTCAAGGGCCACCGTCCACTGCCCGTCCCGGTCGGCGGACCCGTGGTAGTAGCCGTAGCCGGCGCCGGCCAGCGCGGCGATCACCCCGGTGCCGGCCACCGCGGCGACCACCGCCACCACCGGGCCGACGCTGCGACGGCGGCGGCCCCGGCGGCCGCGCCCCCGGTGGCGGTCGGCCGCGCGCCGTGCCGCGCGGCCGCCGTCGGAGGCGTCCGGGCCCCCGACGGCGGGGAGGATCGTCGTCCTGTCTTCGCTGTTCACCTGGGCACACTTCCTGTTCGGGCCGGCCGGTACGGGTGCCGACACCTGGGAGACCCCCCGGCGGCGCGCCGATAACAGAAAGTACGAACGAATTTCCGATGCTCCGGCCGTCGGCCGGTCGGACCGGGGGGACCGAGGCTTCCGGAGCCTGTCAGCCGGCGGCGGCCGGCGCCATGGCGTGGGTCACGACCATGGTCCGGGTGGGCACCTGGCCGTCCGTGCCGCGGGCCCGGCGGCCGTCGTCGGCGGTGCTCCAGCGGACGGCGTACCGGCCGCGCCCGGCGGCGATCGCCCTGAGCCGGGCGAGCGGCGCCTCCACCGCAGCGCCGGCCCGGACGTCCGCGGCATGCCGGGCCGTCGGATCCCTTCCACTGGACGGTACGGCCAAGAGCCCCGGCCGGCGCACTACGCGGTGGCACAATCCCTCCGGCCGCGCCCGGGGCGTGTCCTGCGATCCGGAACGGGCCGCGTCGCGGATGCTGGAGCCTCCCGCCCGATCCGTTCGCCGGTCCGATCCGCGCCTCCCGCGTTCCCGTCGGCCCCGATACCGCGTCCGGCCCGCTCTCGGGTCCGGCCCGCTCTCGGGTCCGGCCGGCACTCGGGTCCGGCCGGCGCCGAGCCCCCATCGAGGAGCCCCCATGCTGCTCCGGCACCTGGCCCTGACCTCCCGCGCCGTGGCGGGCGAGCCCGGCCGCCGGGCCAAGACCACGCTGCTGGCGGACTGCCTGCGCGAGCTCGGCCCGGCCGAGGCCCCGGCGGCGGTGGCCCTGCTCTCCGGAGAGGCCCACCGGTTGCGCACCGGCATCGGACCGGCGGCCCTGCGCGACCTGCCGCCCGCCGTCGCCGAGCCGTCCTGGGGCGTCCGGGAGACCGAGCAGGCCCTGGAGGCCATCGCCGCGGTGCACGGCCCGGGCGCCAGGGCCGAGCGGCAGCGGCTGCTGGCCGAGCTGTTCGGGCGGGCCACCGAGGTCGAGCAGGCGTTCCTGCGGGCGGTGCTGGTGGGCGAGCTGCGCCAGGGCGCGCTGGACGCGGTGGTGGCCGACGCCGTCGCCCAGGCCGCCGGCGTCCCGGCGGCGGCGGTGCGGCGGGCGCTGATGTTCCGGGGTTCGGCCCGCGCGGTGGCCGAGGCCGCGCTGACCGGCGGCGCGCCCGCCCTGGAGGCGTTCCGGCTGGAGGTCGGCCGCCCGGTCCGGCCGATGCTGGCCGCCTCGGCACCGGACGTCGCCGCCGCGCTCGACCGGATCGGCCCGGCCACGCTGGAGTGGAAGCTGGACGGCATCCGGATCCAGGTGCACCGGGACGGCCGGGACGTCGCGGTGTTCACCCGGAGCCTGGACGACATCACCGCCCGGGTGCCCGAGGTGGTCGAGGCGGCCCTCGCCCTGCCGGTGCGCTCGGCGGTGCTGGACGGCGAGGCGATCGCGCTCGGCCCCGACGGCCGCCCCCGGCCGTTCCAGGAGACCGCCGCGCGGACCGCCTCCCGGCAGGACCCGGACCGGCTGCGCGCCGAAGTGCCGCTCAACGCCTACTTCTTCGACCTGCTGCACCGCGACGGCGTGGACTTCGTGGACCGGCCGGGGCTGGACCGCTGGGCGGCCCTCGACGAGTCGGTGCCGGCCGCCCTGCGGGTGGCGCGCACCGGGACGGCGGACCGCGAGGCCGCCCTGGCCTTCTTCCGGGACACCCTGGCGCTGGGCCACGAGGGCGTGCTGGCCAAGGACCCCGCGGCCGGCTACGCGGCCGGCCGGCGCGGAGCCGGGTGGATCAAGGTCAAGCCCCGGCACACCCTGGACCTCGTGGTGCTCGCCGCCGAGTGGGGCAGCGGCCGGCGGCGCGGCTTCCTCAGCAACCTGCACCTCGGCGCCCGGGCCGCCGGCGAGCCCGGCCTCGGGCCCTGGGTGATGCTCGGCAAGACCTTCAAGGGCCTGACCGACGAGACGCTCGCCCGCCAGACCACCGAACTCCTCGCCCGGGAGGTCGAACGGGACTCGTACACCGTGCGGGTACGGCCGGAACTCGTCGTGGAGATCGCCTTCGACGGCGTCCAGCGCAGCCCCCGCTATCCCGCCGGGCTGGCCCTGCGGTTCGCCCGGGTGCTGCGCTACCGGCCCGACAAGAGCGCGGACGAGGCGGACACCGTGGCCACCGTCCGGGAGATCGCCGCGGCGGAGGGGCTCAGCGAGGCCGGACGCGCCTCGGAAGGGTGATGACGGTCGGTCAAACCGCCTTTGCCAGAGCTTTGTTCGGGTCGAGCGTGGAATCGGCCATTCTGCACGAGTATGGCGACGCACCCTTCGTGTGCGACAGAGCGACGGCTACGTTGGCGTGGACGGCGGGGGGCGGCCGGCCCGGGCGATCCGGTGCCACACCACTGAGAGGTGTCCGTACATGCAGGTGAGCATCGACCAGGACCGCTGCTGCAGCTCCGGCCAGTGCGTCGTCACGGCGCCGGAGGTCTTCGAACAGGACGACCACGACGGCCTGGTGAGGCTCCGTCTGACCGTTCTGCCACCGGCGCGGTTCGCCGACGTGCGGCTGGCCTCCGAGCTCTGCCCGGGCGGCGCGATCACCGTCGCCGAGGAGGCTCCGGAGAGAGACCGGGAGCAGACGGGCCCCGCGGCCGGTTAGGGGCCGCCGCCGGGCCGGTGCTCCCGCCCGCCCCGGGGACGCCCGCCGTCCTCCTTGAGCGTCCGCCCTCCTTGAGCGTCCGCCCTCCTTGAGCGTCCGTCGTCCTCCTTGACCACCCGCCGGGCCCGACCGGTCCGGCGCCCCCACCGGCCGCCGCCCACGGCGGCCTTCCCCACGTCACCCGGCATCCGGTTCCCGGCCGCCGGACGGGCCCGCGTGTCCACCCCCGGGGCCCGCCGCCCGTCCGCTGCCGCCCGCCCCTGCCGCCCATCGCTCCGCCACGCGAGGAGACCCCACCTTGACGAGCACGCCCACCGCCCCCGCCCCCGCCCCGCTGCTGCCCGCCCCGCACGACGGCGTCTGCCCGTTCAGCCCGCCCCCCGTCTACACCGAGGCCGCCCGCGCGGGCACCGTCACCCGCGCCGCGCTGCTGGACGGCTCCTCCTGCTGGCTGGTGACCGGATACCACGAGGTCCGCTCGCTGCTCTCCGACCGCCGTTTCAGCGCGGACGTCCGCCGTCCGGAGTTCCCGTCCTTCACCCCCGGCCGGCGGGCGATCCTCGCCGCCAACCCCAACTTCCTGCGCCTCGACGACCCCGAGCACTCCCGGCTGCGCCGCATGGTCACCGGGGACTTCCTGGTCAAGCGGGTCGAGGCGATGCGCCCCGAGGTCCAGCAGATCGTCGACGAGGCCCTCGACAGCATGACCGCGTCCGGTGCCCCCGCCGACCTGGTCGGCGACTTCGCGCTGCCGGTGCCCTCCCTGGTGATCTGCCTGCTGCTGGGCGTCCCGTACGAGGACCGGCAGATGTTCCAGGAGCTCAGCCGCGTCCTGGTCAGCACCACGGTGGAGGAGGCCGAGGTGCGCCGGGCCCAGACCGAGCTGCTCGACTACCTCGGCGGCCTCGCCGCGCAGAAGCGGCGCCGCCCCGGCGACGACATCCTCAGCCGGCTCGCCGCCCGCGACGACCTCAGCCTCCGCGAGATCGCCGCCACCGGCATGCTGCTGCTGGTCGCCGGCCACGAGACCACCGCCAACATGATCGGGCTCTCCACCCTCCTGCTGCTGCGCCACCCCGGGCAGGCCGCGCGGCTGACCGACCCGGCAGCCGTCCCCGGCGCGGTCGAGGAGCTGCTGCGCCACCTCACCATCATCCACATGGGGCTGCCCCGACTGGCGCTGGAGGACGTCGAGCTGGGCGGCGTCCGGATCCGGGCCGGCGACGGGGTGGTCGCGATGCTCTCCACCGCCAACCGGGACGAGGAGCTCTTCGGCTCCCCCGGCCACCTCCCCGCCGACGAGCTGGACGTGGCCCGGGACGCCCGGCGCCACCTCGCGTTCGGCTTCGGCGTGCACCAGTGCCTGGGCCAGCCGCTGGCCCGGGCGGAGCTCCAGATCGCCCTCGCCACGCTCTTCCACCGGCTGCCCGGGCTGCGGCTCGCCGTGCCGGAGAGCGAGCTCACCTTCCGTTCGGACGCGTTCATCTACGGCCTGAAGGCGCTGCCGATCGCCTGGTGAGCCCCGCCACCGGAGCGGATCCACGCCCCGGAACGGGCATGACGCCGGCGCGGCCGGGCAGAAGGGGTGACGCGGGCACCCGTCCGGTCCGGCCGATCCGCTCGGCCGCGACCGCGGAGCCCGGTCGGCCCCGGCGCACGGGCTACCGGGCTCGGTTGGCCGCGGCGCGGGCACCGAGGCAGGCTGGAGGGGCGAAGCAGGAGCCCGGCCCGGCGGCCGGCCCGCACCACGGCAGGCTGTGGTGCTCTCGGGCGACCCCGGCCGGCCGAGGAGACGGAGCCCGCGATGACCGATATGAGCGCACGGTCCGAGGTGAGCGTCGATCGGGAGGAGGACATCCGCGCGGCCGACCCCGAGGAGGGCATCACCTCGATGCAGAACCAGCACGCGCAGGACACCTCGCAGGCGGAGGGCGCACCTCCGGAGGAGCCCGAGGCGTACAGCTGACCTTCCAGGACGAAGGATCTCCACGAGGCCGCCCGCCGGACGGGCGGCCTCCGCGACCGCGGGTGTCGCTGCCCGCTCGGCGGCGGCCCGGCGGGGAAGGATGGGCGCATGAGCGAGCAGCAGCAGAGCGCATCGGCGGCGCAGGGCGGACGGCCGACCGGGAGGCCCGGGGACCCGCGGGCGTCCTGGGCCACCTGGACCACTCAATCGATCATCAGCGGACCGGGCGGAGTCACCACCGCCGAGGTCGGCCCGATCTCCGGCGACCTCACCGTGCACACCACGTGGGTGGACGGCGAGGCCCGGCTGACCGTGCAGTACACCGGGGCGCTGGACTGGTACACCGTGGCCGGCAGCCCCGTGCCGGCGACGGACGAGATCACGGCGCGGGCGATCCACCAGGCCATGGTCAACACCGTGAAGACCGGGCGCGGGGCCTCCGCCCCGCAGGCGCCCGGCGTCTGAGGCGCACACGGGGGCTGCGCCGGGCCGGCCGGTACAACGAGGCGCTGGAGATCGACGAGGACATCTACCAGCGC